>CAZVEL010000001.1:0-5539 GCA_964626305.1 uncultured Treponema sp.
TTATGTCATTTCTCGCTGTCATCGGGATCCGGAGAAACGAAGAACCGTCCGGACGGTGAAAATGGAATCCAGTCACCCGGCCCTGCATCTTTTTATAAAGCGGTAGTACATGATCGGCAAGAGCGTCCGGATTATTGGAGGAAAGACTTTCTTGTATCCTCAAATCGGAAGCAAGCGGAACAACAACGAGCGATGCGAATTCCAATTCATCTCGAAACGAAGCATCTATGGCGTCTCCCAGACGAGAAAACATTTCCTGCTCACTTTCTTCCATAGCCGAGCGGCTGCCCCGCACCAATGCGGTTACAACCCCGCCATATAAAAGAGTCTGGGTAACCACAACAAGGAGAATGAGCCCACTGGCAATACCGAATTTCTTTGCATGTTTCACAACAATTTCATGATACTCCGCCCATACGGATAACTCAAGCAAAGGATTTATCTTATTTGTTATTATTGCGTATCGTCCGTCAATCCGGTATTCTTACCCTTATGAAGCATTCAGTTTTTGTTGACGGACAGGAAGGCACTACAGGACTCGAAATATTCCAGCGACTGGAAAAGCGCCCTGAGCTGGAATTACTGCGCATTGATCCGGACAAACGGAAAGATCCCGCGGAACGCAAACGCCTTGCGAATCAGGCGGATATTGTTTTTCTTTGCCTGCCGGATACAGCCGCCCGTGAAACGGCCGCTCTTGTTGAAAACGATACCACGTGTGTTATCGACGCCAGCACCGCGCACCGCACCAACCCCGATTGGGTGTACGGAATACCCGAACTTGCAAAAGACCAGCGAGATCGCATACGAAACAGCCGCCGCATTTCAGTCCCCGGTTGTCATGCGTCCGGGTTTATAGTCGCAGTTACCCCACTTATCGCAGGCGGCATGATTCCTGCTGATTATCCCTTCAGTTTTAACTCCCTTACCGGCTACAGTGGCGGCGGAAAAAAACTCATCGCATACTATGAAGAAGAAATCGCCGAACGCGATACGGTCAACGCGCCCCGTCTCTACGCCACCGGTCTTACCCACAAGCATCTACCAGAAGTAACCATGCGCGCCGGCCTCGCTTCACCGCCGGTATTTACTCCTGTTCTCGCAAATATTTACAAGGGGATGCTTGTTACCGTTCCCCTGCAGCTTGCCAGAATAAAGAAGACCGCACAGGATCTCCACGCATTTCTGGAAGACCACTACCGTGGGGAAACGTTTGTGCGGGTTATGCCGTTCGCGGGAGAGAATTCACTCGAAGACAACTATCTCCACCCCATGGGCTGTAACGATACCAACCGCCTTGATGTTTTTGTGTTCGGCAACGACAAGCAGGCAGTGCTTGCGTCCCGGCTGGACAACCTTGGAAAAGGAGCTTCCGGCGCAGCGGTTCAGTGCATGAATATCCGTCTTGGCGTGGACGAAACAACCGGACTCACCTGGTAAGATCCAGAAGGAGGTATCATGAAATTTTTTATCATTTCAGATCTGCACGGTTCAGCTCCCGCATTCACCCGGGCCGCCGAAGCGTTTGAACGGGAAAAAGCCGATTACCTCGTGCTTTGTGGCGACTATCTCAATCATGGTCCTCGTAATCCCGTTCCGGATGGATATGACCCGCAGGCCCTCGCAGAACAGATAAACAGGTACGCGAACCGCACCCTCGGCGTACGCGGCAACTGCGACAGCGAAATAGACCAGATGCTGCTTTCCTTTCCCTGCCTTGGCGACTATCTGGTATTTTTTACGGCCGGACGACGCTGTCTGGTTACCCATGGGCATCTCTACACGGAAAAAGACCATCCGCCTCTTGCTGACGGAGATGTGTTCATATCAGGACACACCCATGTTCCGGTATTGGAAGAGAAAAAGGGAATCTACGTGGTAAATCCGGGGTCGCTGGCCCTTCCAAAATCGGAACTCGGCGGAGGGTACGCGCTTATAACCGATACCGGAATCGCGGTTAAATCCATCGACGGATCGGACATCCTGCCGCCTGTTAATTTTTCCTGACGGCAAATTTCTTCCTGAGCAGTTTCACGATCTCTTTGACCCGGGGATCATGGTGATCCTCCAGATCAAGATCTTCAAACACGTCGGGACGTTCACGATCAAACCAGTTCCAGAGCCTCTGCGACACTTCGAGCAAGGTATCCTTTGACTGCGCAATCTTCACCATCGCGAGCATTTCCTCGTCAGTAAACATTTTCCAGTTCCCGCCGCTTATGATGTGATACGTTGCTCCGCTCGGAGAGCGTTCAATGCGGAAATCTGCTGCAGGCAGGTGGGTCTTCGCCGCTGATTTTTTCCCAGAGCCTTTCTTCCCCTTTGATGGCTCCGCTGCGGCAAGCTCTTCTTCGAGACGGACCACGTTCATGTTGTGCAAATGAACCCGGGCCTGCTCAACGAGAAAAGCAAGGCCTTCTTCATCGAGATCCTTAATCATGGAGCGGAGCTCGGCAGCAAGTATGTCATGTGCTGTTTTTTTTGCCATTACATCCTCACTTCTTCTCGGGGACAAGCGTCGCACTTATATCCAGTTCGTCCTGGAACCATTCAATCTTGAGTGAAAATATCTCCGAGCCATACCCCGGCATCCAGGCGCGGATTTTCCATACGGTACCACTGGTGAGGACTTCGCGGTCAAGTGATTGTATGGGTACCCAGTCCTGTTTGTACAGAACGCTGAAAACGGCATCGGGAAGCGGTTTCCCGGATTCGGCATCGAGCGCGAGCGTACGGAGACGGACACTGCGCTGTACAACCCGGCCAAAGTCGATATGTACGGTTTCTTCCTTGCCTCCTACAATAAGGGACCGCCACCAGATGCGAGGGCCCATGGTTATCTTTATCCGATACGCTCCGGGTTTCAGCCAGACAGGGCGTGCGGCCAACGGCCGAACCGTTTCCCCTCCAGGAGTGGAAACCTCTCCGTCCATAAGACTAACCAGAAGCGGACGTTCATCAACAAAAGCGAGTGTACGCTGAGTATTGGGGACTTCGGGTATGGTGTCTGCATCGTTTAAAAAGAAAAACACCCTGAAAATCTGATCAGTTGAGGATGGCACCGTTTTGGGAAGATCCATGGTTACCGTTACCGGCGTATACCAGTTCCTGAGTATACAACGGTGAACCAGTCCCTGGTTCCAGGAAAACAAACCAATACCGATCAGAATAAGCGCGGCCAGCGCCGCGAAGGAAATCTTGAGCAAAAGACGGTTTTTCGGTAAAAAAGGCGGTTCGGAGACCTGGTCGGTCAGCATGTTTTTTACCATGACGGTACGAATTTGGTGCGTATTGTACCGTGAAAGAAATCGCTTCAGGATCCGTATAACCGGCGCCATGTCCTGAAAACGATGCTTCGGGTTTGGCCGGATCATTTTTCGCAAAAGACGACAGACAACCGGAGGGAGCCCGGGAGCCAGCCGGGCTGCAGACGGATATTTTCCACGCTGGATAAGGGCAAGCGTTTCCGGAGAAAAAGCTCCAGGGAAAGGCTTGGCACCGGTTACCATTTCATAGAGCATGACCCCCATCGCATAGATGTCCGCACGCTTGTCTACCGTACTGCTGTCCGAAAACTGCTCAGGCGGCATGTACGACGGAGTACCAAGCGTTACTCCGTTCGATGTTAAATCAGACGCTACCTCTTCTTCCCCTCCCGAGGCGATACCAAAATCCGCCAGCTTGATCTCTCCCCTGCGGGAAATGAGAATGTTACCCGGCTTGATGTCCCGGTGAACAATACCATGATCATGAGCATATTTGAGCGCCAGGCAGGCATCATAAAAAATGAGCAGTGCCATTTCGCCGGAAAAACGTGTTTTCCGCTTGAGCAGTTTGTCCAGAGAAAGACCGTCTACAAACTCAAGAACAATATAATGCGCGGAGCCTTCCCGAAAATAATCGTAAAAGTGCACGATATGGGGATTATTCAAATCCAGAAGAATCTGCGCTTCACGCTTAAACCGCTCGGTGATCGCGGCATTTCCCCGAATCGTCAGTTTTTTTATGATGACATGCCGTTTCAGGGTAGGATGGAGCGCCTTGTAGACAGCACCCATGCCTCCACGGGCAACGAGTGAAACTATCTTGTATTTACCTATCTTGTCCGGTAATGCGGTCATGGCGCTACACTCCTCATATCGGTATTAAAATCAAATGGGCGATCCGGGGGAACAAGGGCAACTTGACAGGACGCGGGATCGTGAATCTGTACATATCGGCCGGAAGCCCGAAGAGCGTACAAATCCGCAACCGGCCGGTGCCCGCCAAAATACAGCGCATCGGGTACATCCGGAAGATATGCATCCAGCATGTTCTCCACGGTGCCTTCTTCCGAATCACCGTTCCCGGTCCAGGTAAAATCCCTGATCAATTGCGGATCAAAACGTGCGTTTACTATGGAATTTTCTTCATAAAAGCGCGCCGGTTCGGCATGCGAAACCATGAACCGGTCCCCGACTACGCAAAGAGGAAAGGTTTGTTCCAACCGCGCATACCGGTTGGTGAATGCTTTCCCAAACCGGTCTACAAAAAACCGGTAAAACATTTCACCTTCTTCCGCGTACTTCATGAACGGATGATTCCCATGTGCATCCGTGTTTAAAATGTTTTCGTGATTCCCCTTGAGAAAAAAGAAATTTTCCGGGAAAGACACAATACATTCCATGATCATTTCCATCAAACCCATACTGTCTGCAACTTCTGCCGTTAACGACGGGCCCTCCAGATTGCCGGTGCTGTATTCCTCATAGGCAGCAAGCCAGCGGAACCGGCATCGCTGCTCCGAGTGAAACGCGTCGCCCACGCAGACAACCCGCACGGTCCCTGCGTCAAGAGATTCAAGAACGGTTGTCTCACCGGGAAAACGGAACTGTAATACATTGAGCAAACACTCCCGGCGAGCATGAAGATCGGGGATAATGATTGTCGGAACGGGCCCGGGCAGACATACAAGGCCGCCGGCCACACCCCTCCTGTCTCGCGGACGGATCCGGGGGTCTGTCTCCTCCATGGCCGTTCTGGCGGCAGACACAAGCACGTCAAAGCTTTTCTTGTCAGGAAGACCTTCCCGAAAGCAAATGGTTTCGAGGTGTTTCGCAGGTATACGCATGAGAATACCCGGTCAGGAAATTACCAGATTCGTTTTACCGATGGTAATGGTGTCGTTGTGCCCAAGTTTTACATACTTGTCCGCGGGAACCTTTTCTCCATTAAGATAGGTTCCGTTGGTACTGCCCATGTCTTTGAGATAGTAATCATCCTTGATTTTCTGGATGATCGCATGGTGCCGGCTTGCGAGCTTGTTGTCGATAACAACATCGTTGCTCGTCTCGCGTCCGATGGTAATTTTGCTTACCAGCGGAATATGCGCCTTGTCGAACATGAGAAAAGACACCTGTTCCTTCTTGACGATGGAATCCAGCCGCTTCCCGATTTTACTCGTCGTTATAATCGTTTCATCTGACATAATATAGAATTATACTCCTGTTTTGCATTTTTCACAAAGCACCAAATTTGCAATGATATTGATATTTTTTTA
>CAZVEL010000002.1:0-3025 GCA_964626305.1 uncultured Treponema sp.
GAGATACTATAGTGGCAGGTTTCCGCCGGAATCACTGGCAGGTTTGGACTGAAATATGCATCCCACAAGTCGGAATACATCTTCCTGACGAGAGGCAATCCTATTGGCCACGCCATCTCGACAGCCTTGATATCCTCGCCGATGTTTTTCTTTACTATAAGTGTACCAAAAAAGATACAACAATACAAGAGAAAAGTATATTAATCCTTAGCTACAGAGGAATGATTTTCAAGTTGATTCTTTCGAATCATTTTATTCAGGATTCGATATAAATCATTTCGAACTTCGGGGGGTCAGGGAAAGTATATCCTTCAACTTTTTGATACTTCGAGTATCGATCCCTGAAAAATCGGTATCGAGTTGAGAAGAGATGACCTTGATTATGAGTATGAGGATGAGTTTGTGCATCGGCAAAGCGTATTGGAAGCAGACATGACTACATCTAGAATCATTCTACACATGTTCAAAAATATATACATATAAATCACATATCCATACTGGTAGACAGAACATACATTATGCGCAGCAGAACAAACGGAAAGCAAGGCTGGAAAGATGGTTGAAGCAGTGCCTACCCCGGTAAGGAAGAAAAGGCGCGGGATTGCTCGGTCACTATTTCGGAGAGCATTTCAGGTGTTGTTGAAGCTACGGAACCCTGGTACACCGTACGGGCCGGCTTTCCTCCAAGTACCAGTATGTGATCTGCAATGGTCAGCGCTTCATGGATATCATGGGTTACCGCGATTACCGTACGTGGTTCGGATTGCTGGAGATCCAGGAATGTTTCCATGAGCCGCTCTTTTAATCCGGTATCCTGTGACTGAAAAGGTTCATCCATGAGCAGTACGGGAGACTTGCAGGAAAAAGCACGTGCTATTGATACACGCTGGCGTTCACCACCCGAAATATGCCGGGGAAGTTTTTCGGCACTGGAACGAAGATGAACCTTGTCCAGATATTCAAGCGCTCGTTCATGATTTTGTTCACCTGAACCATTCATAACGAGTTCCAGATTTTTCACCAGCGTACACCAGGGAATGAGTCGAGGTTCCTGAAATACAAAGGAAATCCGGTTGCCGGTTTTTGCAAGCGATTCGGCAATCGAGAAAAGCAAAGTTGTTTTTCCACAGCCGCTTGGACCAAGTATGGCTGTTACTGCGTCATCTTCAATATTTTCGGTATAATCGAGGAACACCGTTCTGGTATTGTACCGTATGGTTATCGGGTGAATGATCATGAAGGATCGTCTCCTGATATCTTCAGGGAGGTCTTTTTTGTACATAATGCAAAAATTTTTTCGGTAAGAAGACAAAGTATGATTGCAATAAACGTGAGGGAAAACACCCTACCCGTTTCAAGATGCACTTTTGCAGTTTGCATGGCTGTACCGATACCATTGCGGGGAAAGGCAATTATTTCTCCGGCGATAACAACTTTCCAGGTGAGACCGAGAGAAGCCCCCGCTCCGCTGAAAAAATAGGGCATCATGGACGGAAGTCTGATGTACCGAAGACGCTTAAGGGTTCCAAAACGATATACACGGGACATGACCAGCAGATCCTGATCGGTATTGCGAATGCCACGCAGGATCGCATCTGTCATGACCGGCATGGTCATGAGTACCGACACAAAGATGGGAACAAGGGATGACCCAAACCAGAAAAGCGCGATAAGAATGAGCGAAACAACCGGTGTCGCGCGTATTACCGCCATCCATGGACGGGTTGCCGCTTCAAACGTAACCGAGAGTCCTGCCGGTATCCCGACAAGGAACGAAAGTGCTACTGCGATCAAAAATGCCGCAAGACCACGGAGAATGGTTGCGAAAAGCATGGTAAAGAATCCGGATTCACTGACCAGGAGCCAAGTGTCGGCAAAAACATGAACCGGATAGGGAATGATTAAAGAAGAGTCAACGAGAACAGCGGCACAATGCCATGCCATGATCAGCAGAAGACAGGAGATAATTCCCGGTATCACTCTGATTCGATTCATTGCAAATAAAAACTCCCGTCCGGGAGTTTCCCACCGATCGCATCCGGAGCGAACTCAAGAAATACGGACAACAGAGATTCAATTACGGCTCTGGCTTCGGATGCAGGAATGAAGGTATATCCGCAATGGGGAATTGCCTTTTCGGCTACTGCCGCAAGAATTCCAAGATCAGCCTTGCGGGCACACGCCGCTGCGGCTTCAGGGTTGTCCCTGGTCCAAAGAATATTCTCCCGGTAGGATTCAAGAAAAGCCGCAACCTGTTCGGGATTGTTTTCGGCAACACTCCGCCGGACAACACAGAGCGTCATGGGGAAGTCTTCACCAAAACCATAGGCATTCCAGACTGCGGTGAGCGACAGCGCACGAAACAGGGGTGGTTCCAGAGTATCCCGCACAAGGGCAAGGGTGGTAAACGGCTCGGGAAGAAGTGCAAGAGAAATGCGTCCTGATGCGAGACCCGCCGCGATATCCGCGGGAGAAAGTGAAAAATCGAGAGTAACTGAGGTGATTCCCGCTTTCTTGAGCAGTGTCCGGAGAACATATTCCGGTGTAGCACCCTGCCCGGCTACGTGAATCGTCTTACCTGCAATATCCCCAAACTGTGTAATGCTTTGGTCCCGGGTAACTATCGAGAGCATGCCGAGACCGGTAACTGCTCCCGCTACCAGAAGATCGGGATTCGAAGCGTGTAGCTTGGCTGCGACATTCACCGGTAAAATGCCAATGTCCATGTCGCCGGTAATCAGTTTTGGAAGAAGAACATCGACAGACCCCGCGGTTTCAAACCGGGTCGGGACAGTAACGTGCTTTGCAGGATCGCAGATCATGCGCGCCATGGAAAGCGCGGACGGTCCGGAAAGGGCTGCTACTCCGAGCCCGGTTTCTCCGGGACTTTCACGCCCGCCTGCTGCGGAAAGCGATGCAAGCAGGAAGGCGGAAAGTAAAATCGGAAGAACACACCTCAGCATGATTATTTCTTCGGCGTGGAGGGTTTCTTAGCCGCCGGTTTTCTGGAAACGGCGGGGTTTTT
>CAZVEL010000003.1:0-7387 GCA_964626305.1 uncultured Treponema sp.
TTCCTGATGACATTAAGGAAGTTGCATATCCGGTATTACGGCATCGTCTGGTGCTTTCGTATGAAGCGGGTGCGGATAATCTTTCAGCGGATGACATAATCACCCGTATTCTCGGTGTGGTGCCGCTTCCCTGAGTCCGCGATGAATAGTGTCAGTATTTCCGAAAAAGCACGGTATCTCAAACTTGCCGCTTTCAATCTCTCCGAGGGGATGAGAACCGGTTCGTTCCGGTCATGTTTCCGGGGGCAGGGTATGGAGTTCGATGGTGTACGCGAGTACGCGGCAGGGGACGACATCCGGTCCATAGATTGGAACGTTACAGCCCGTAGCGGGAAGCCTTTTGTCAAAATGTACAGGGAAGAGCGTGAGCTCACTGTTTTTCTAGTTGTGGATGATTCTCTTTCCATGACCACTGGAACGGCGGATCGTTCCCGGAGAGAGGCGGCTCTTGAAGCAAGTGCGCTTCTTGCGTTCGCCTGTGAATATAATGCGAGTCCTGTGGGATCTGTTGTTTTTGATGGTTCGGTCGGGCGGGTTTTCAAACCTCGTACTGGTCGTGATCATCTGATGTCGATGTTAAGCGATCTTGAGCGACGCGAGCGGGTTTCAACGGGATCTGCTCTTGCGGGGGCCATTGGAGGAGCAAGTCGTGTATTGCGATCCCGGGCACTTGTCGTCATTATTTCCGATTTCCGTGCCTCCGGGTATGAAAAGGAGTTCGGCATTCTCTCGCGGCGGCACGATGTTCTTGCGGTACGGGTTACTGCTTCCTGTGATACCCGGCTACCTTCAGCCGGATTCCTCTCTTTCCGTGATCCGGAATCAGCTTTTATCCGTGATTATCCTACGTCTTCTCGTGCATTCAGATTGTACTGGGAGCGTGAAAACAGGGAGGCGATTACTCGCTGGGAACAGCGTTGTTTGCGCCTTGGGGTATCACCATTGATTTTACCGGTGGAGCAGGATACTGGAATGGTTCTGGCCCGGTTTTTTTCCGGACGGCGTTCGTCAGTCATACAGCGGCACATAATTGCAGGAGATCCTGTATGAGAATCGCTGCAGTCCGGCTCTTTCTTATTTTTTTCATTGTCACTGCAGTTTTCGCCGACTCTTCGTCCGAGGCGGTGCTTGTTCCTCGTGATGTGGATGTGGGTGGTGTCGCTGAGCTTACTTTTTTCGCTGATATTGGCAAATCAGATATTCCCGACGGTGAGTCTCTGGTTCTTTCCGAGGACGCTGTTCCGTCCTCAGAGCAATTCAGTATTGAACGTATTACGGTAACTCCGGGGGAGTCAGCTGCTGAAGTTCGAATCATCTTTGTTCCCTGGGTTACCGGTCGTTTAAGGTTCCCGGCAATTACCATAGAGGATTCTGTTGTTCACCCGCCGGAGGTCTCAATTGTGTCAATTCTGGAGACCACTGGTAAAACGGCACTGGAACCGGCGCGCTCTCCGTTGCTTGTTCCCGGAACGACCTGGCTTATCTATGGCAGTCTGCTTGGCGCTTTGTTTGTTGTCGTCTTTTTCTGGGTTGCCGTTTCGAAGCTCCGTCGATGGTTCCTCATGAATCCCGGACGCCGTGTTGCGACAAAGCGGTCCCGTCGTTTTATCCGCCAGCTCCGTCTTCTGGGCAAGAAAAGAAAACACATGGAGTTTGAATGGTGGTACGCGCGGTTATCTGCAGCGCTAAAGCAGTATCTCTTCTTGTATTTCACTGGCAGGGACACCGGGTTCCTTTCGTTTACGGGTACCGAAATTGCGAATTTTCAGGAATCCGCTGATCACGGGCAAATGATTCGTGATTTATTTGAAGTTATTGACCGTGTAAGGTTCAGTGGTTCGGAACAGGGGGTCTCCCGTTCCGATTTGCTGGAATCAGCGGAAGCTCTATCCCGTATTCTGGAGGAGAATGCTTCTGATGATATATCTTGAACGTCCTTTCTGGTTGCTTCTTTTTTTGCTGTTTCCTCTTTTCATGATTCTTCGCAAGGCAGGGGTTTTTATCCGGCCAGCATTCCCTTTAATTCTGGGAAACTGGGGGGCGCCCGCGCTTTCCTGGCGTTCACCGGTAACCCGTTTTTTCCGGCTGACCGGTACAGCTGCTGTCGTTCTTGCGTTTTCTCTGGCAATACTCGCTCTTGCCGGTCCGGTCCGGCTCAGCAACGAGGCGGTTTTTTCCGAAACCGGTAACACAGTTATATTCATTCTCGACGTGAGTCCTTCTATGGCCGCGTCCGATATGGACGGTCTTACCCGTCTGGATCTCGGGCGTACGCATATTCGTTCGTTTACCGGTTCCAGGAGTGGAACGGCGTTTGGTCTGGTTGGTCTTGGTTCTACGGCAGCGCTTCTTGTCCCACCTACAGCTGATCATCGCGTTTTTCTGGATCGTCTTGACAGTCTTGCCATCGGTGAGTTCGGTGACGGGACCGCGCTTGGTCTCGGAATTGCGGTCGCTGCGGCACATGGAGATTCGGGGATCGGGGTTCCGGTCACAGTTATTCTGTTGACCGACGGAGAAAACAACGCAGGTGAGGTACACCCCGAAACAGCTGCTTCGATACTGGCTTCTCGCGGGATCGGGTTTTATGTTATCGGTATCGGATCTCGCGGACCGGTACAGGTTGATTATATTGATCCGGTTTCCGGAACACGGTATTCGGGGGTTCTTGAGTCGGAATTCAATGAAGCTTCGCTTGCTTCTGTCGCTGCTGCGGGAAATGGTACCTATATTTCTGCGCAGGATCGTCATGCTCTTCAGGATATATTCAACACTCTGGATCATTCGGTTCCTGTCGTTACTTCCTCGTGGACACGAACGGTTGAACGGCCTCTTTCGATAACTATACTCCGGTATGTTCTTCTTTTTGCGGGGGTGGCATGGTTTTGCCGTCGCATAATTCTGGGGGCGGTTATATGAGCACGTTTTTTGAATCCCCCGGTTTGTTGTTCTTGGTCTTAGCGGCCATTCCTGCCACGCTGTATGTTTTTGTCCGTTTCAAGCGTGTCCGGGAGCAGTTGAGCAGTGCGGGGCAACGTGGGTGGCAGGGTACCCGTGTATCAACAGCTATTGTGATACGAACGGTATTCTTTTCCCTTTCATGGGTGCTTCTTGTCTTTGCCGCAGCAGGGCCGCGATGGGGAACCCGTCTTGAACCGGTTCGTGAACAGGGTGCGGCTGTACTGTTTGTGCTCGATATATCACGGAGTATGACGGCGGACGATATTCCCGGAGGAAGACTGGAGTTTGCCGTACAGTATGCCTCCCGTCTTGCTGAAGAGCTTCCCGGGATTCCTTGTGGGCTTGTTGTTTTCAAGGGAGAAGCTTTGTTGCAGATTCCGCTTACAACTGATCGTCGTTCCTTGCAGGACGGACTTCGTACGGCAAGTCCTGCAATGATTACTGCTCCGGGGAGTGTGCCGGGGATAGCTGTCCGGACAGCAGCAAAAGCGTTTCCTCCGTCCCTGGCTGTTTCCCGGTACATTGTTCTGCTTACGGATGGGGAACAGACGCAGGGCTCCCTGGTTGACGCAGCATCTGATTTACGTGCGAGTGGAATTACCCTGATAGCTGTTGGGATGGGTACGGTTCAGGGGGCTGAAATCAATGCGTATGCAGGATCCGAGAAACGGGCAATTCACCGTACTCATCTTGAGAAAGCTCTTTTGGAGGACTCGGTTCGTGCCGCCGGAAGAGAAAGTCGGTATGTTGAAGCATTGCAGCCTGGCTCCGCTGTTGAAATTCTTGATAGTATATCAGCAGAAACAGGATCCGTAAAAAAAACCGTCTATGCTTCCCGGACGGTAAAACGTTATCCGGTGTTTTTGGTCGGGGCAATTTTGTCGTTTTGTGCCGCTTTGACGGCAGGAGGATTGTCGTGGAAGCGAAATTGAGAGGCAATCGTCTGGGCTTGTTGATTCTTCTGTCCGTTCTCATGGTTTCCTGCAGCCGTGAAGCTGGAGACCGTTTTTCTCTTGTTTCCGGGGTTTTATCGTGGGTACGGCAGGACTGGAGCAGTGCGGCTACAAGCTTTATCCGGGTTGTGGAGTCCGCTCAGAATGACGACGCCCGTCTGCTTAAGGATTATGCGCTCTACGGTCTTGCTTCGACCTACCTTGCACAGGAGGAATATGACTCGGCCCTTGTCCGGCTTGCGGATATTTCTCCGGAAATGCCGGATGAAATTCGTTCCGGTCTCTGGTATCAGATTGGTATTGCCGCATACCGTAAAGGTCTCTATGATCAGTCCTTGACCTATTTTAGGAAAGCACTGGAGATAGATCCGGGAGCAATGGATGCAAAAATAAATCTTGAACTGTGTCGACGCAGTATGATTTCGAGTGAATCCGCCGCAGCAGCGTCATCTCCTGAGGTGGGGGAGGACGGTCAAACCGATGAACAGTCGGAAATCCTGTTCAATCTTGTACGTCGAAAAGAGCAGGAGCGCTGGAAAAACCGGCAGGACGGGACGAATCCCGAGGTGGAGGATTATTAGACGTGAAGAGAATTGGTATCCTTTTTCTTCTGGTACTTCCGGTTTGGGCGACAGCTTTTCAGGTTGAACTGATAACGTCGAAAACGGAATGTTTTGAAGGGGAGTCTGTCAGAATAGAAATACATGTTTTCCCTGCAAAGCCATCCGGGACGGTATTGCTGGTCGAGTCAGTCCCTGATGGATTCTCATTGGCAGGGTCACGGAAAGAGCGACGCAGCCGGGAAGACGATTCTCCGTTTTCCGAAGGCAGAGTGAACTCGGTCGTTTTTGTACAGGAATGGACAGGAAGCCAGGCCGGGTCATACCGTCTCGGACCCTTTATCGTTCAGGTGAATGGTATCGAACAGATGCTTGCTCCAGTGGACATTCTTGTTCTTGAACGGGAGACCGTCGGTATGGGGGAGTTACGCTGGACTCTGGCCGATCCTGAAGCCGTAATCCGGAGCGGAGATTCTGTTTCCCTGATTCTTGAAGCCCGTTATATTCATGAGCCGGTTTCTCTTGATGTACCACTGCCGAAAAATGCCTTATTGGATAAATCTGGAGAATATATCATGGACCACTCGTATTCCGGCTCAGAGTGGCGCCCGGTTGCATCCTTTTTATGGACTCCCCTTTTTGACGGAAATCTTCATCTCCCGTTTGTCGAGCTTGAGTATCGTGACCGGATCGGTACTTCTTCCCGTGCGCAGAATCTTCCCCGTATTATACCCGTTGTGGAACAGAATCCTGACGACCGCACACAATCTGCATCCCCCCGGATATCTGAAGCCTTTACATCGGTGAACGGTGAAGATACTGAAGAAGAACTGTCTGTCCGGGAATATCCGTTGCCCGAGTCGTTGCGTAATCCGCGTGTCCCCGCTCTTGCCCTGGCGGCAGGGTACTGGCAGGATAAACAATATGCTGACGCCCTGGCACACATCCGCCGGCTGGAATACACGAATCTTTTTCCCGCAGCCATTCGCCGGGCCCGTCTTGAGGCAGAGCAGATGCTTGGAATTTCTGCGACCGTACCGGTTCCGTCAAAACCGGCCCTGCAGCTTGTGCTTTTGTTCTTCCTGATTTTTGTAGCAATCAGTCTTGTCCTTCTGATTCAAAAACATTTGTTTCGGCGTGGATCCCGGCTTCTGATCGTTACCTGCGGAATTTCCGCCATACTGCTCATTGCTGTTCTTGTTCTGCTCTTTCCTGTGCTTAAATCTTCTGCAGTATGTATGGGAGGTGCTCTGCGGCAAATCCCGGAGGATACTGCCGGAATCACCAGCACAATAACAGAGGGGACTCCGGTCACAATAATACAACAGACAGGATCCTGGTACTATGTACGTCTGCCCGAGGCTCTTGAGGGCTGGATTCCACATGATGAATTGATTCTCTACACATCGGAAGGTATCAATGAACTTTGGTGACATTCTTGATGAATGGGAAAAGGAAACGGCAAAACCCCGAGGCAAACCGAAAAAGTCTGCCGAACCCACCGATTATTCCTCTTCAAGCGCCACTTCTCCAGAGGATACTCTTCCTGCTGCAAATCCTCTGGATATCTGGCTTCGACGGTACGGGGTAACCGACAAAGATGCAGAACCGGATGCAGAAGAAGAGCCTGTCTATGAAAGACGTCGTCGTTTGCGGGCCATGAGAAGTGAAGCAAGCATAGACTTGCACGGACTTACCCGGGATGAGGCATGGATTCGTCTGGAGGCATTCTTTGCCGATAGTGTCCGGAGGAATTTGCAAAAAGTGCTCATTATCCACGGGAAGGGTGCTCATTCGCCGGATGATCCGGTTCTCAGGACCATGGTACAGCATTTTCTTGAGAAGAACTCACACGCCGGCGAATCAGGGTTTTCTTCATCCCGTGATGGCGGGACAGGGTCTACCTGGGTTATTCTCAAATAAACCTTGTAACCGATTTCTTTTTTCAGTACTTTAAGGGTAAGACCGTTAACGGAGACACGGAATAACATGAACGATTATTATGCCATTTTGGGCGTTACCCGGACAGCAACCCAGGATGAGATAAAAAAGGCCTACCGGGAACTTGCTTTTAAATATCATCCCGACAGGAATTCCGGAAATCCTGGTGCAGAGGAACGGTTTAAAAAAATCAGTGAAGCGTATTCTGTTCTCGGGGATCCCGAGAAAAAGTCCCGCTACGACCTGGGTGGGTTTACCGGGCAATCCACAGGTCCCCGCGGTTACGAAGAGTATAATCCTTTCGAGGGCACCCGATGGACATACTATGGCCCGTTCGGTGGTTCGGGTGACTGGCAAAAACCGGATTATGAACAATACACGAAAAAACAGGCATTTGAAATGCTTTTACGCAGCGTACTGACACTTCTCGCCGGTACGCTGTTGCTTCGCTATTCGTTCTTCTTCGGGATTTTCGGATTATTGATTTGTCTTTCGCTAATCGGAAGGGGGTTTCTGAATACCGTGCGTGCAATAAAAGTATTGCTTCGGTCCTTTTGAAAACTTATCTTTCCCGGTAGATGATCCGTCCTCGATTCAGGTCGTAGGGGGAAAGGGCTACCTTTACGTTGTCACCGGGGACAATCCTGATATAGTGCTTTCGCATTTTGCCTGACAGATGAGCAAGGATGACGTGCCCGTTCTTCAGTTCAACTCTGAACATGGTGTTCGGAAGAGATTCTTTTACAACCCCTTCCACTTCAATAGCTTCTTCTTTCGCCACAATTCCTCCAGGAATGATACAAAATCTGTAGAAATCATTTGCCTTTTACAGATTTCGTTCGTATAATTCTAGGGTCTATCACTATAATTGTCAACTGGAGTACTTTGTATGGATAAAGATTTCGTTGGGAAGATGAAAGAATCCCTGATCACTCTCAAGCAGGAAATTGTTGATACCCTTATTTCTAACAA
>CAZVEL010000004.1:0-7224 GCA_964626305.1 uncultured Treponema sp.
CGCTCTACGCGTGGATGGATGGCACCAGCGAGCCAGCGGGAGAAAATCACGACAAGCTCACACAACTGGCGCAATTGGCACATGATATCGATACTTGTCCTGTAAAACCACTTTTCCATGGTTATATTGACAAACCTCTTCCGGGCTATGAACAAAGTCTGCTCGAGTATCTACAGAGTAATCATCATGATATGAGTACAGTAAGAAACCTTGTGCGGAAAATTTATAAGATCACGCAGGAACGCCGGGATCGTCTTGACGCCAGTTTGAAAGCAGTATATGTAACCAGTCCCGGTACTCTGGAAACAAATCTTGCGGTATTGAATAACGGGGAATAGCACTGGTGGATAAAGATTCAGGAGAAATGAGAAGACAAGGCTGGAGGCAAGGTGATCTCATAACCGGACAGGCGGCCGCGAGAATTATTTCTTCCTGTTGTGATGGTACTGATTTTCTCCAGGCAAATTCTGCTGTATTACTTGTCCTATCGCAAGATTGTGATCTGGTCGCTGAAGAATCCAGAGAACCGTATATCGAATTCCTTGCGGGTACATGTATTACCACAGTGGATTCAATGAAACTTAACGGAAGGAATCCACGATTCATTCAAGTACAGACTGCGGAACAAAATATCACTTTTTGCATCCATGATCGTTTTAGAATGAAAAAGAATGATTTCTGCAAAGTTTGTACCCCAAGATCCGGAAAGACACTGAACGATTCTGATAGACGCATGGTACTAAAGTGGGTGGCAAAGAGATATACAAGGCCTGCCTTTCCGGACGAGTTTAATAAGAGGTTAAGTAAGAAACGAAAAATACAAGAGGTCTTATATAAATCAGAACTCGCAAGAAAGATTATTGTTGTGTTGGTGGATGTTTCTGAAAAAGAACTGGAATCAAATGAAAATTATATAATTAAAATTCTGGTTGGTGTTGTAGAGGAAACAACAGAAGATGAACGCTTTCTGATAGAGAGACAATTTGAAGAGGCATTCACCGTTTGTGGAATAATTTTACAGGATATCGCCGTTCACGGGGAACTTGATATTACTGTACGAGAATTGCGGACCTACAAGCTGTGGGACAAAGAATATCGAAGTTATCCCGAATCAGAAGAAAGTCCATTGCCTCCGGTGGGTATTGATGTTGAATAAGTACATACCCCGTATTCGAGGAGAAAGCCAATGAACACCCTTGAACGGTCTTTGATAGAAAAAGCAGGTAGCGATAACGGCTGGGAATTCGTGCGCGAGAGCACGGCACAACGAATAAGACTTGCTTCGGTACGACATGAGTGCGAAGTCGAAATAACACCTGTCCCAACGATTGAAGGGGAGTATATATTGGGTTTTTCCCGTGCTCTTGATGAAACAGAGTTGATTCGGGGATTGCCAAAAGGAATTGTTCAACCTGGTAATATATTTCGTGTTTGGAAAACATCCCTGTTGGGAGAATTCCTCAGACGAGTTGCCGAACTACTTACCGCGTTACCGGATCAGCCTCTTGATGAATACGAGAAAGTTGTAGAGAAAGAGATCTCCGAGAATGAAGTTGTCCGTGGTACAGAAGCCGAACGAATCGTGCGGACGCGTGTAGGTCAAGATGTGTATCGAAAAGCCTTGTGCTCGTACTGGAAAGATTCATGCGCGGTGACCGGAATTACCATTCCGCAAATGTTGCGGGCCAGTCATGCAAAGCCATGGGCAGATTGCGAAAGCGATTCGGAACGATTGAATGTATATAACGGCTTCCTGCTGGCGGTGCATCTTGACGCTCTTTTCGATACGGGATGCATCTCGTTTACGGATTCAGGACGGATCATGATAAGTTCACGAACACCTCTTTCAGAGCTGCAAATGACAGGAATAGATCATAAAACCGCTTTGCGCTGGATAGACAATCGGCATTTACCATTTCTTTCCTGGCACCGTGAAAGGGTTTTTATTCCATAGTAACTGGGGATTCCAATGAACACCCCGGCTTTGTAATCATTCAGATTCCTGGAATAATTTTACCTACGTCAATTGCAGTGTTTTCTTCTATCACCCCGCCCGATACACATTCTCGTTATGCCACGAAAGGAGTGACGTGTCCGGACGGCTTTCGATTCTTTCTGGTACAACCTGGAGTTTCTGGCCGTGCATGGCGTAGTAGATTTTTCCGTTGTTATAGTCTTCCTTGAGGGAACGGCTTACTTCCAGATGGTATTCGGGAGTTATGGTGACATATCCTGAGTCATACAATTTATGCAGATCGGATCTGAGAAGGATTCCGTTTGAAACAACATGTGGGCCATTTTCACTGAAAGGTTTTATGTGTGCGGCTTCGAGGACGGGGAGTGTATGCTCTCCAGTTACCGCGCACTGGCGGTTATACGCGTCGGTAACGATGACGCGGAAAGCTCCCTGCCCGAGGCGAACCCGGGAAAGCACCTGCTCACGATAGCGGGGTGCATCAGTGAATTCGTTGTCAGAAGCAAAGGTGTTGTTTTCGAGAATTGCCTGTTCATAAAACCGGTATTTTTCCAGACGTTGCTCAACAGCATCCCAGAGGCGTTTCCCGTATATGTCGTCGGTACTGTACGTTTTTCCCTGAACGATGCTTGCTCCCCAGTCTTCCGGAACCGGTATCCAGTCTTCTTGTGAAAAGAACACCGGGTTCGTCAGTATGATGCAGCCGATAACCGGATTGGTTTCCTGCGGTTTGTTATTCTTTTTTCGATAGGCGAGTATCTTGTCCCGGAACTCGATAAACGAAGCACAGCCGTTCCTCTCTCCGAACGCGTCCCAGGCAATGTGTATTGGTTGAAACGTATGCGCGGAAAAAAATCCGACTCCCCCTATGGCATTGTAGGGTGCTTTCAGTTTGAAGAGGAATGGCGCTCCGGGTTCTATGGCACGGAAACGCTGCACATTCCCGCTCGGCTGCCAGAAATTGATATCCTCATTCTGGCGAGTGCTAAGAAACGTAAACCATTGTGTGTCCGTAACGCCGGCGAAGAGTTTCATCCTGCTATCAGTATACCACGGTAATGAAGATTTCAGGTACACTGGTAATTCCCATGCTATACTATCCCCATCATGCAAAATGAAACGTCGATTCGAATGGCGGTGTTTGACTGGCTGAAAAGCCGGGAGCCCTGGAGTGGTGGCATCTTTTCCGGTAGTGAACTGATGCAGGGAATTCAGATTGACGGCCGGCGCATTACGCTGAAAGGGCAAACCGGGATCTGGTTCCCGCAGGGGTTTTCTGTGCCCCTTTCCATAACTACTTCAAACAAAGGGCCGTACAAACTGGACGATATTGGTGATGACGGTCTCGTCACGTATGCGTACCGGGGAAGCGATCCTGACCATCGGGACAACCGCGGTCTCCGGGAGGCAATGCGGACTCGTACGCCGCTTATATATTTCAAGGAAGTACAGAATCACAAGTATCAGGCTATCTGGCCGGTCATCATTATAGACGATGTGCCCGGGCAGTTATGTGTGCGCGCGGCGATTGATCCGGCGTACCGGGACTTGCGGCAGGGGGTCGATTTTTCCGATATCACCCAGTCACCACTCGACGTGCGCCGATACGCCTGGAGTCAAACGCGGCATCGGCTGCATCAAAATGCGTTTCGCGAGATGGTTGTGAGCGCGTACGACCAGCGGTGCGCCATCTGTCGGCTCAATCATCCGGAACTGCTTGACGCTGCCCATATCATACCCGATTCCGACGAGCGGGGGACTCCCGTCATTCCGAACGGACTGTCCCTGTGCAAGATACATCATGCAGCGTACGACAAGAATATCCTCGGTATTGATCCTGATTACCGTGTTCATATCCGGGAGGACATTCTCCTTGAACGGGACGGGCCCATGCTAAAGCACGGGCTTCAGGAACTGGACGGGTCAAGCTTGATCGTTCCCCGGCGGGAGTTGGAGCGGCCGGACCGGGAGCGGCTGGAAGTGCGGTTCGGAGAATTCCGGAGCGCGTAAGTAATCTCATTAATTCACTTTTCCCGCTCAATCAAATAATCCGGGCAAAGCTCCCGCAGCTCCTCGTCATCCCCGATCCCGCCGGTTATACCGCACGAGGCGATGCCCGCGTTTCGGGCGGTGTGGATATCCACGGAGGAGTCCCCGATGAGTATGGTCCGGTCTGCTGAAACTCCGGTTATTTCCAAGATGCGCGTAACGCCGGCGGGATCGGGTTTGAGGAACCCTGCGGATTCGTGGCCTAAGATGCAGGTAAAGAAGTTGGCGGCGCCCAGTGCGTTCAGTATGCGCACGGCGAGGTCCTCGGGTTTGTTGGTGAGGACGGCAAGCTGTTTTCCCTGTTGTTTCAGGGTTTCGATCCATTCCCGCATTCCCGGATAAAAGACGGTTTTTTCTATCCAGTGTTTGGCGTATTCCGCGCGGTATTCGGGTAATGCCGTTTCCACCAGGGAAACGAGTTCCGCGGGATCCTGCTGTGAGACGGTGGTGAATGTTTTGTGAACAAGGTTTTTCGCACCGTTGCCGATTCCCCGGCGCACGGTTTCCCGGTCAACCGGCGGGTAGCCGTACCGGGTGAGGGTAACGTTCATTGCCGTAGTGAGGTCATCGAGGGAATCGATGAGGGTGCCGTCAAGATCGAAGATATACAGGTCGAATTGGTCAGGTATCTGTGCGGTGTAGTCCATGGGGCTATTGTATTCGATCGGAAGAACCTGTGCCAATTGCATAAAGCGACAAAAATCCTGAAAGTAAAATAAAGAGGTATCTTATTTTACTTTTAGCCGTATAAGTAAAATAAGGGAATCTATAGTTTACCCTGGAGACTACCGGATATCAAAGGAACCGGGTGTTTGTCTTCACTGAATACATGAAGATGTTCGATGCCCGTTGAAGAATTGTCGTCCGATGTTCCGTCGGATGTCCGCCGCGCCCGTCCTGCAACGACGTTCGCCCTCCGTGGCCAAGGGTCTACGGGAAATACGCGCCGATTGAAGCTATTGTGAAGGATGTCTGAAACAAAATCAGGACTGATTCGATTTAACGGTATCGATTACGTAGCCTACTATTCCGCTTTCGCGGTTCCGCTCGGCAAACGGGGTGGGATGCGGTATACTGGTAGTCATGCGTGAGCGCGGTACCTTGCCCAACCACATCGATCCCGTACATCTTGAGCGCTTTCGCGCTACCCTCGAGCATTTTACGCCCATTCCCGAAGGGGACTGGGCAGCGGCGATTCCGCGTCTCTCGCACGTGACCATTCCGAAGGGCGGTTACTTTCTCCGCGAGGGCGACGTGCCCGTCAAGCTTGCTTTTATCGCGTCGGGTCTCTTCCGCATGTACTTCATAACCGACCGCGGCGACGAGCGCGTGATGGCGTTCCGCGAGGAGGGGCGTCTCATCTCGGGCTTCAGCCCCTTTTCCACCGGGCGCAGACCCGGTTTCAGCATCCAGGCGCTTGAAGACTCCGAGCTGTTGCAGACGTCGTTCGACCTGGAGGACGTGCATGATTCTGCCGACTGTTGGAAACAGGTGTACGTTAAATACATGGAGTTGCTGTTCCTCGAGAAGGAAGAGCGTGAACGGCAGTTCCTTTCTGACGACGCGGAGTCCCGATACCGCGCTTTTCTCGCTGGAAATCCCATGCTCGAGGCCCGTGTGCCGCAGTACGAGATCGCTTCCTACCTCGGCATCACGCCCGTCGCGCTGAGCCGCATCAGGAGCGGGATGAGCGCGAAACCCGCGAAACATTAACATAGGTTAATGCGCCGGGGATCTGATCCCCATATACTCACCCCATGCATACTGCAAGGAGCGTGAACACATGCAAAAGAAAAGACTGCTGTACATTGACAACATACGCGCGGGGCTGATGATCCTTGTAATACTTCAACATGCCGTCCGGGCTTACGGATCGACGGTGTGGTGGTTCGTGCGCGACGCGCAAGCGTCGCTTCTCGAGCGGTTCACCGCCGTCAATTCCTCGTTCTTCATGAGCCTCTTTTTCTTCATCTCGTTCTATTTTATCCCGCCGAGCTACGACCGAAAGTCCTTCGGCGCCTTTCATCGCGATCGCCTGCTGCGGCTTTTCTTCCCGCTCATCGTGTACGTCGCCTTCATCTCAGCGGGGATGATGTATGCCCACTTTTGTTTTGCCCGAAGCTACGGCGACCCCGGCTTTCTTCGATATTATCGTGATTTTTTCCTTGGGCTTGGGGGAAAACCGTCTGACTGGTCAGGCCCGGCCTGGCCGGACATGAATTTCGGGCACCTGTGGTTCGTGGAACATCTGTTGCTGTACGGCATTGTCTATTCGCTTGTCCGCCTTGTGGTTACCCGGTTCGGCTGGTCCCGGAAGCGTGAGCTGCCGTTCCCGTCGAACCGCGTCATCGCGGCCGTCGGCGTGGCGCTCGCCCTCGTCTCTTTCGCGGTCCGGTTCAGGTATCCGCTTTATCGATGGGTCGGCGTCCTCGGATTCATACAGGCAGAACTTGGCCATATGCCTTTCTACCTGACGATGTTCCTCGCGGGAATACTGGCGTACCGGAACGATTGGCTCTCGGCGCTCCCCGGGAAGGCGGGTACGCTGTGGTTCCGCGTCGGCGCCGTCTCGGCGGTTGCGATCGCGCTCTTCCCCGTCTCGTCCGAATCGTTTGGGGGCGGATCGCTCCTCTCCCTCGCGTACGCCGTTTGCGAGAGCTTTTGCTGTCTCGGTTTCCTGATTGGTATTCCCTATTGGGCATGGCGCCTCTGGAACGTGCAAACTCCGGCGCTCAAAGCGCTTACCGACAACTCCTACGCGATGTACATCCTGCACATGCCCGTCGTGGTCGGGTTTCAATACCTCGTGGCGGGACTTGCGGTAAGCCCGTACCTGAAGTTCGCGCTCGTATCTATCCTCTCGATTCCGGCGACATTCATGGCCAGTACCGCGCTCCGAAAAATTCCTTTGATCGCGCGATACGTCTAGGAAACGGGGACTTGCAAGGCGGAGTCGCTTCATTCTCCATGCGCAATGCAAATACTGGTGAAACCTGGCTGCCGATTTTAAACACTACGTATACGGCGCGCGGCTATTGTTTTGCGGGCTCTGTCGGAGACACGGTACCGTCTAACGGTTATTGGAAATCCGCAACAGTGAGCTATACGCAATATCAGGATTCGGAATAGGCGGAAATTGGATTTTTTCAAAACTATTTTTCCTACGTACAATAAATGAATAGCTCCCGTTGAAAAAGAGG
>CAZVEL010000005.1:0-6778 GCA_964626305.1 uncultured Treponema sp.
GCCTGGATCCAGGCCGCCTGCGCCGCGGCGAAGAAGGCCGGTGCCCTCGTAATCGCCGATGAAGTGCAAACCGGTATGGGCCGGACCGGTACGCTCCTCGCCTGCGAAGCGCTCGGTATAACCCCGGACGTGATAACCCTCGCGAAGGGCATCGCCGCCGGAGTACCCTTCGGCGCCTGTCTTGCGAAAGGAGCCGCCGCGGAAGTCTTTGTCCCCGGAGATCATCAGTCAACCTTTGGTGGAAATCCCCTTGCCTGCGCCGCGGGTCTTGTGGTGCTCAAGGAGCTTTCCAAAAAAGGCTTCCTCGAACAGGTGGTGGAAAACGGTGAGTACATACGGGAGAAAATCGCGGGCTGGAAGATTCCCGGCCTTACCGGTATCCGGGGCAAGGGACTCATGATCGGGTTTGACATCATCGGAACCGCATCAGGGCCCGCGACCGCAGCCGAAGTGCAAAAGGCCTGCCTTGAAACCGGGGAAGCCGGCTTCGACGGTCTGTGTGTTTCGACCGCCGGTCCGCAAATCGTACGATTCCTGCCGCCGCTCATTATTGAACGGAAGCAAATTGATGCAGGACTCGAAATTCTGTACACTGTACTGACCCGGTAACCACACCGGCAGTTGAATTGACGTGCTTTGAACAACCAATTAAGGAGATTTGCTATGAGCAAAGAAAAGGTAATACTGGCATATTCGGGCGGACTTGACACCACGGTAATCATTCCCTGGCTCAAGGAAAACTATGACTATGACGTTATAGCCGTCTGCATCGATCTCGGACAGGGTGATGACTGGAAGACGGTAAAGCAGCGCGCACTTGATACAGGTGCTTCTGCCTGCTATGTGGTGGACGCACAGGAAGAATATATCACGGACTATATCTGGCCCGCGCTCAAGGCGAACGCGGTGTACGAGGATCAGTATCTCCTCGGAACTTCCACCGCAAGGCCGCTTATTTCAAAAATACTTGTTGAGTACGCCCGGCAGGAAGGTGCCGTCGCCATCTGTCACGGCGCGACCGGGAAGGGCAACGACCAGATCCGCTTCGAATTGACCATCAAGGCTTTTGCCCCTGATCTCAGAATAATCGCTGCCTGGCGGGATTCAAAATGGGACATGGACAGCCGGGATGCCGAAATCAAGTATCTCGAAGACCGGAAGATTCCCGTTCCCATGAAAAAGGACCAGTCCTACAGCCGGGATGAGAATATCTGGCATCTTTCCCATGAAGGGCTTGAACTTGAAGAAACCGAAAACGAGCCGAACTGGAAACACATGCTCCAGCTCACCACGGTTCCCGAGGAAGCCCCTGAATCGGGTGAATATGTCACAATCGAATTTGAAAAGGGCCTTCCCGTCAGCGTGAACGGAAAACGCATGGGCGCGCTCGAGCTGATGAAAGAACTCAACACCATCGGCGGACGGAACGGCGTTGGCCTCATTGATATTGTTGAAAACCGGGTTGTCGGCATGAAGAGCCGCGGCGTCTACGAGACTCCCGGCGGCGCCATCCTCTATTTCGCCCACGAACAGATGGACCATCTCTGTCTTGACCGGGACACCTACTACTTCAAGCAGCAGGTCTCCCTCAAGATGAGCGAGCTCATATACAACGGACGGTGGTTTACCACGCTCATGGAGAGCCTTATGGCATTCATGGACAAGACACAGGAAACCTGTACCGGCTGGGTCAAGGTGAAACTCTACAAGGGTTCAATCCGGAGTGCCGGGTCCCACTCGCCGTACAGCCTGTACAACGAGAACATCGCGAGCTTTACCACCGGCGATCTGTATGACCATCACGATGCCGAAGGGTTTATCAACCTCTTCGGACTGCCGCTCAAGGTGCGGGCACTCATGGAACAGGCCGCGGGAGCCGGACAGGCCGTGGACGGGAATAAGATCAAGAAAAGGCCGACGAAATAATATGGCATACTTCAGGATATTCTTGAGTGGCATGGTAATCGGCATCGCAAACGCGATTCCGGGTGTCTCGGGTGGAACGATGGCGGTCGTGCTCAACGTGTACGACCGACTCATCGCCCTGGTTTCACTCAACTTCAAGAAGATTTTCCGCGATCTTCCGTTTGTACTCCTTCTCTGCGCGGGCGCGGGAGCCGGGATCGTCCTCTTTGCAAAGCTCATGTCCGGCCTTTTTGATTCCTACCCGGTACCGACTACCTGGTTTTTCATGGGACTCATTGTGGGGAGTATTCCCTTTGTTGCCCGGCGCACGAGAGGACCGGGCCCGGTAACGGTAAAAGCGGTTCTGGGAACCATTGCCGTGGTGGTCATGATTGTCACCGTTTTTTTTCGTCCGGCAGAAGGTACGGGGCAGGCAATAACCATGCTTGATCCCGGGGTATTCCTGTATCTTTTTCTTGCGTCCACCGTTGCCGCTGCTGCCATGATTGTTCCCGGTCTTTCCGGTTCCTTTGTGTTCCTCATGCTCGGTGCGTATCGGACGGTGATCAGAGCGGTTTCTGATGTAAACCTGCCAATCCTTCTTCCGGTTGCCCTCGGCGCCGGAGCAGGGCTCCTGGCAGGGGCAGCAGTGATACGCTTCTTTCTCTCCCGCCGACCCGACATGGTTTATGCTATAATTCTCGGTCTTGTAGTCGGTTCACTTGTTCCGGTATTTCCGGGGCTTCCGCCTACCGTTCTGCAGGGAATCGTATCTGTCGCGGTATTTGTAGCAGGTGCCGTGCTTTCAAAGGTTTTTTCTTCAACCGAAAAAAGGGAGGTACTACAATGACTAAATATGATGATATTGACCGGCTGGATGAGCTTCTCAAGCCTTTTTCGAGTATCGGCCACTACGGTATGCTCATAACCGCCGGCGGTGGTGTCGCCCGGGAACAGTGGAATACTATGACCGCATCCTGGGGAAGTCTCGGTGTGTACTGGCACAAGAAGACCGTGACCGGCGTTATCCGGCACAGCCGTTACACGTTCGAATTTGTTGAGAAAGAACCCCTCATTACTTTTTCATTCTTTGCACCGGCCAACAAAAATGTGCTTGCCGTGTGCGGAAAGATTTCCGGACGTGACGCGGATAAAGCCCGGGAAGCCGGCATTACTCCGGTACTTCTTGAACCAGGAGCAGTCGGTTTCGCCGAAGCCGAACTGAACGTAGTGTGTAAAAAAATATACAGCGCCGACATGCCGCCTGAAAACTTTATAGATCCCGGTATCGAAAAGTTTTATCAGACAAAAGACTATCACCGCATGTACATTTGCGAAGTACTTCGCTGGTATCAGGAGAAACGATAATGCAGGAAAAAAAAGCAACCCTCTGGCACGGGCGGTTCGCGGAAGGGCCGTCGGAAGAGGCAGTCGCATTTGAGACATCAATTCATGTGGACGCGCGTATTGCGCTCGACGATGTCCGGGGCAGTATTGCGCATGCCCGCATGCTCGGCAAAGCCGGGATCATTCCGGAAGACGAATCCGCGACGATTGTGCGTGAGCTCGGCAAGATTTCCGCGGAACTTGAAGACGGATCCCTGGATATCGATATCCGTGCCGAGGACATACACTCGTTTATAGAGGGTGTGCTTACCGACCGTCTTGGAGACGTGGGACGCAAACTCCATACCGGCCGGAGCCGGAACGACCAGATTGCCCTGGACGAACGCCTTTTTCTCAAACGGACCATTCCCGAACTTCGCCTCGGCATCGCCACGCTCATCGAAACGCTGAGCGTTATTGCCGCCAAGAATACGGAAACACTCATGTCCGGTTACACCCATCTTCAGCGGGCACAACCAGTAACCCTGGCGCATCACCTATGTGCCTGGTGCTGGCCGCTCGCCCGGGACGCCGACCGGCTGGGCGACGCGCTGAAACGGCTGGATGTGATGCCGCTCGGCTCCGGTGCGCTCGCTGCGAGCTCCTTACCGCTCGACCGTGCGTCGGTCGCCGAAGAGCTCGGGTTCCCCGTCCTTACACAGAATTCCCTGGATGCGGTATCCGACCGTGATTACATCATAGAAATCGTGAGCGCGCTTTCCATTATCATGACTCATCTGTCCCGCTATTGCGAGGAAATCATCATCTGGTCAAGCGCGGAATTCGGCTTCATTGAGCTTTCGGAGCAGTGGTCTACCGGTTCGAGTATCATGCCGCAAAAGAAGAACCCTGACTTCGCAGAACTTGTACGGGGTCGAACGGGCAAGGTATACGGGAGCCTCATTACCCTTCTGACCATGATGAAAGGGCTTCCCCTGAGTTATAATCGCGACATCCAGGAGGACAAGGAACCGCTGTTCGAAGCTCTGGATACGGCACAATCCTGTTTGCGCATCTTTACCCGCATGATTGCCTCGGCAGACTGGAACACGGAGCGTATGGCGGCTTCCTGCACCGGTGGGCACGCGAACGCCACCGATGTAGCCGAATATCTCGTACGAAAAGGATTGCCTTTCAGAAAAGCCCATGAAGTTGCTGCGGGTATTGTACGGGAATGTATCGAAAAGGGTATTGCCGATATTCGAGATCTTCCTTCTGACCGGCTTATGGTTCACTCTCCCCTGATCGAAGCAGATCTGCCGGACATGCTCTCACCCGAAGCTTGTGTTCTGGCCCGTAATGTTCCCGGTGGTCCGAATCCGGAGCGGGTTCGCGATCAAATTGATGAACTTGGCCTTCTGGTTGGCCGTATCCGGAAAAATTAAAAAAAAGTTTCTCAAAACCTGGCCATTTGTACCGTTTTTCCCCTACATACATAACACCCCCATCTGCCGGCAGCGCGCGCCGCAGGTCGGGGGAAACATGTTGCTTGTTATGGAGGAAAAACATGAACGCTCTCAATTCGATTCTGGTTGAAGGAAATGTGGTACGGGATGCCGTAGTCAAAGAAACACCACGGGGCACACAGGTCTGTACTTTTTCAATCGCCTCAAACCGGTATTACCGGCAGGATGATGAATACGAACAGGAAACATCGTTCTTTGAGGTAGAAACCTGGGCGAAACTCGCAGAAGCTTGCGGTAAGAACTGTCTGAAGGGCAGGGGGATCCGTGTGGTTGGGCGGCTTAAACAGGACCGCTGGACAAGCCCCGAGGGAAAGAATTTCAGCAAGGTAAAGGTCGTTGCAGAACATGTGGAGTTCAAACCTCAGTTCAAGAACAAGCCTGTTCTGCAGCCTGATCTGGAAGAAGCAGAGGCAACAGAAGAAGCCGGTCTGCCTGTGGAGACTCTTGCCGAAGCAGCAGCCGGAAAGAACCAGCCCGTTCCCGCATTCTGAGCACCTTCTTCCGCATGAAGGGGTATTGAATTCTTCACAAGGATTCAGTACCCTTTTTCTTTAACGGGAGGATCACTATGCCAGACCAGCCTTTATCATCTGCATTACTGAAGAAGGTGCTGTGTTTTCAGCAGGAAGAAGTAACCAACGAAGCAATTTATCGCGAGCTTTCCCGCCGCCTCCCGGACATGGAAAACGCGAAAATCGTTGGACGTATCGCGGATGAAGAAAAGAAGCATGCCGAACGCTGGGAAGCGATAACCGGGGTTGTACTCAAGCCCTCACGAATAACGCTGTGGATTTTTTTCATTATAGCACGGTTTCTCGGACTGACCTTTGCCATCAAGAAGCTTGAAAATGGTGAAAGCGAAGCACAGAGCGGGTACGAAACCATCAGGAAAGAGTTTCCAGATGTACAGAAAATAATTGATGAAGAAAAGGAACATGAACACCTTCTCATCAATCTGATTGATGAAGAACGACTGAAATATGCCGGCTCCATTGTGCTTGGTCTCAATGATGCCCTGGTGGAACTAACCGGTGCGCTCGCCGGATTTACCTTTGCGTTTCAGAACACACGCCTTGTGGCAATGACCGGTCTCATTACCGGTATTTCAGCAGCTTTTTCCATGGCTTCATCCGAGTATCTTTCGCAACGGTCGGATGGCGAGAACGGTATTTCTCCGGGCAAGTCCGCCATGTATACCGGTGTTGCCTACATTTTTACCGTAATCATGCTGGTTCTACCGTTTTTTCTCGTAGAACATTTTATGGTAGCGCTTGCCCTGACCCTCGTAATCGTTGTCCTCATAATTCTCGGTTTCAACTATTACCTGTGTACTGCGAAGGAACTGTCGTTCAAAAAGCACTTTACCGAGATGCTTCTTCTCAGTCTCGGTGTTACCGTGCTTTCATTCGGCGTGGGCATGGCCGTTAAACATTTCTTCGGATTAGAGATCTAGCAGATGATACTCGGGGTTCCACTTTTCTTTCTCTTTTCAGTGTATGGAGTGGTGAACACCTACCTGCCGGTATTCCTTTCTTCCCTTGGTTATTCGGTCCCGGAAATCGGATTACTCATGGGCTGTTTCGAGGCAGCCGGCCTTTCCATTCCGGTGTTCGTCAGCTCCCGTGTCGACAAAAAAGGTACCCATGGCAGAACGGTCATTCTTCTGTCTGTTTTGATTATTCTGGTGTTGCCTCCACTGGTTCTCATCCGACATTTTCTGGTTACCGCGATTTTTCTCGGCTTTCTGGCAGTCGGATTCAAAGGTTCCGTACCCCTGGTTGATGCGCTCATATCCCGTAATCTTGGGGATGATACGTCAAACTACGGGAAAATCAGGGTTATCGGAAGTGTCGGCTTTGTATTTGTAACGCTGTTACTCCAGTTTACGCGACTGGTTGATTCAGATTCGGCCAGATCCATCGCCTCAGCAATCATCGTTCCATCATTACTGGTGATTGTTTCAATGGTTGCGATTCCCGGTCTCCTGAAACGGCATCCGGCACCCATTGTGCCGGATGAGC
>CAZVEL010000006.1:0-4209 GCA_964626305.1 uncultured Treponema sp.
GAATCTCGCCATGGCATACGCAGATCACCTCCTCTTTGATCAGCTATCCTTCTCTGTTCCGCCCGGGGCAACCGTCGGGATAATCGGGCCGAATGGTGCCGGTAAAACCACCCTTTTCAAACTCATAGCCGGAGCGGCGGGTCAGAAAGTCCCCGTTCCCGGGAAAGACGGCGAAATGGAGCTGGTCACCCCGGTTGAAGGAACAATCAAAATCGGGGAAAGCGTAAAGATTACCTATGTTGACCAGATGCGCGGAAAACTTGATCCGGACAAAACGGTTTGGGAACAGCTCTCGGACGGACAGGATGTCATCAAACTCGGCGCTGTGGACGCGAATGGGCGGGGCATAAATGGCCCGGTCCGGGAAGTAAATTCGCGGGCCTACTGTTCCTGGTTCAACTTTTCCGGTGCAGACCAGTCACGCAAGGTCGGGGTGCTTTCCGGAGGAGAACGAAACCGGCTCAACCTTGCCATGATGGTAAAAGAAGGCGCGAATGTCCTCCTTCTCGACGAACCGACAAACGACCTTGATGTAAACACCATGCGTGCGCTCGAAGAGGCCATTGATACCTTCGCTGGATGCATCATGGTTATCAGTCACGACCGCTGGTTCCTTGACCGGGTGTGTACCCACCTTCTCGCCTTTGAATCAGACGGAGAGGTTGTGTGGTTTGACGGAAACTGGAGCGAATATGCCGAATGGCGCCGTCAGAAATACGGAAAAGACGCGGACACCCCGCACCGGGGCGTGTACCGGAAACTGCAGCGTTAAACAGAATTTCCGTCGTGTTGCCGCTTCTCACGCTTTATGCGCTTTTCTTCATAGAGCAGGGAGTCGGCAACAGAGAGAAGTTTTTCCAGCTGATTGTTCTCATGACCCGAGAACTCGACGGCGCCGATACTGATCGACAGCGTAAACGGTTCGCCGGAGGCTTTGTTATATTCGCTGAGAAGTCCGTCAATACGGCCTCGCAGCGTTCCGACAAAATCAGCTGCAATATCCACCGCGACAATGGCGAACTCGTCACCGCCGAGCCGGGCAAGAACATCCATGTTCCGGAAGGTTTTCCTGAACGCAACAGCCATGGCGGCTATCGCACGGTCGCCTGCTTCATGTCCCCAGGTATCATTAATGAGCTTGAGCCCGTCCATATCGCCAAAAACAATGAGTCCGTTCTTGTTCATCCGCAGCGCAAGGTCTATCGCCTGCTGCCCGAGAGAAACAAATCCCCTGCGGTTATACAGCCCGGTCAACTCGTCGGTGCGGGAGATATCATTCAGCTTTTTGTTTGACCGTTCCAGATCAAACAATGCTTCATTGAGCCGTTCTTCTGCTGCTTCCTTTTCTTCAAAGACAAGGGCGGCCCGTATTGAAGTGGAAAGCTGAACACAGAGTGTTTCATACAGAGCGGCATCATACTCACCCGGCTCAAAAACGATATACCCGAGCTGATTCTCCCGGTGATAGAGGGCATTCACGACAAGTATTCTCGGGCGGTCCGTAAAAATTCCGGCAGGTAACAGTTCTTTTCGCGGATTAAAAAAAAGAGGGGTACGATCGGAATCTTCCGTGGTAGCCTCATCAAAATGAAGAATAATCTCCGCTTTCGTGGGAAGAACGAAACGCGTATCGCGGGGGTTCCGGGGAGCTTTTCTGAAAAGAACGATTGCACAGGATTTTATATCGAAGGATTCAAAATTTACCCTGAGCTCTTCCAGGAGATCGGAGAGGGAAAGCAGGGAGACAAGACGGAAGAGATACTGACGTAATTTGAATAATCCGTCCTGCAGGCTGAACCAGTTGGCAGCGGGATTACTAAAAAATTCGGAAGAGGTACGCTCCTTCCGGTTATCCTCGGTTATGGCCGTATATTCCATATTCCCCCGGGGGACACATCCGCAACTCTGCCGAAAAAAAGCCTTTGTCGGGAGCGTTGTAACGGGGGGAACCGGTTCTCCCTGAACCAGTTTTGATGCGTATTCAGCCGCAAGCCGCCCCTGCTCCACAAGATTCTGGCTAACCGTACTCACGGAGGGTTCTTCATAGCGGGACCGAACCAGATCATCGAATCCGGTGACCAGTACATCCTCCGGAACACGAAGTCCCTGTTCACGGAAGTACTGGACTGCTCCAATGGCCATATTGTCGTTCAGGCATACGAGGGCTTCAAAATCTATCGGATTATATGTGAAATACTCTTCGAGCGCCGTATGACAATTTTCGATAGAAAAATCACCCTTGATAACCCAGGAATCGTCAAAAAAAAGGCCATGGTCTTCAAGTGTTTTCCGGAACACCGAAAGACGGCGGACCGCTTCAGGATTATCATCCGGACCCTTAAAAACAGCAATCTTCTGAACGCCATGAACTTCTATCAAGTGGGAAACCAGATTGTGAAGTCCGGTCTCATTATCCACAACGATGCTGGGGATCCCGTCCAGTGCGACACTCACACTCACAACCGGAAGGGGCGTAAGGGTTGCAAGATAGCTGTCAAATGTTTTTTTGGAAATAAAATTGCATTGGGTGCCGGTAATCAGAATGAGCGCGTCTATCACTCCTTCATGAATATGACTGTAAACCGCCGTATTCTGATACTCATATCCGTAGGGCCACCCGAAAGAACGCCCCGAAAACAATATCAGCGACGCGCCATTTTTAGAACACCAGGTGGAAATACCGGAAATCAGGTCCCGGGAATAATCCGCGTCAATTGTGTTTATCTGTAACCCAAGCCGCAGGTTCTTTATCATAATCCCATATCGGCAAATACCGCGAAATAAAGTATCTTTTCACGTACTGCCAGCATCTTCCCCTCCCCGTCAGATTCTGGTTAATCATCGTTGCAACTAATAATACAGCATTATCCCTGTTTGTACAGGGACTGTTGGCAGGTGTCCCCCCTTCCCTTGACGGAGCCATTTTATATATGGTACAAATTGAGTTTGACAGATTTTGTCATTTTGTTTTTTAAATATAACCGAACAGGATCAACGATGGAGGTACAAGGTGAGTTATGAGATAGTTGTATTGGCGAAGCAAGTTCCCGATACCCATAACATTACAGGTCAGGCCATGAAAGAGGATGGAACCGTCAACAGAGCGGCGCTTCCGGCCATTTTCAACCCGGAGGACTTGAATGCTCTGGAAGAAGCCCTGAAAATCAAGGAAACACACGGCGGCAGGATCACCGTCATTACCATGGGCCCGCCGAATGCGGCTCAACTCCTGCGTGACTCCCTGTTCCGGGGAGCAGATGAAGTCATTCTGGTCACCGACCGGGCCTTTGCCGGTGCAGATACCCTTGCAACCTCCTATGCTCTTTCCATGGCAGTCAAGAAATCCGGGAAGTTTGACATCATCCTCTGCGGACGCCAGGCAATTGACGGCGACACCGCCCAGGTTGGCCCCCAGACGGCCGAAAAACTCAAGATCGACCAGATTTCCTGTGTAAACAAGATCATGGAACTCAAGAACGACACCATTACTGCGGAACGTTCGATCGAAGGCGGCTACGAGATTGTAAAGACAAAACTCCCGGCCCTCCTTACCGTCACCGGCGAAGCAAATGAACCCCGTCCGCCGTCCGCAAAGAAAACCCTTGCCTACAAGCATGCCATGACCACCATTGAACTGGAAAATCTTGATGAAACCTATATCTGCGCAAACGGCATCTGCGAACGACATGCGGTTATCACCGTCTGGTCTGCCCAGGATATCGGCGCGGACTCGGAACTGTGCGGCCTCGCGGGATCTCCCACAAAGGTCAAGGAAATAGAAAGTGTTGTGCTCGGCGCTCACGAGGCAAAGAAGATTGAAGGCACCAAAGAGGGTATAACCGATCTGGTGAAAGAGCTCATTGCGGAACACATAATCGGATAAAGGTGGAAATATGAAAACAAACGAAGTATGGGTTTACATAGAGCAGACTGACGGGAAAATCGCGGACGTAAGCCTTGAGCTTCTGGGAAAGGGCAGCGAGCTGGCCAAAACCCTCAAGGTCAAGGTAGCTGCCGTTGTTCCCGGCTCCGGCATAAAAAAACTCGCGGAAACGCTCGCAAGCTACGGCGCGGACAAGGTATACCTTGCCGACAGCCCGGTCCTCAAGAACTTCCGGACCCGCCCGTACGCGGCAACGGTGGTCTCTCTCGTCAAAGAGTACGAACCCCAGATCATGCTCTTCGGCGCTACTACCACCGGCCGTGACA
>CAZVEL010000007.1:0-1810 GCA_964626305.1 uncultured Treponema sp.
CCAGGTTAAGCCCGGCCTTCATCTTCCTTCAACTTCCGCTAAGACAGATGGTACCGTTCTTCGAACTCTCCCTCAAGTCCTAACTCATAATATCTGCAAGGAGCCAATCAATGCATATTCCGGTAAAAAACAATGTCCGCTGGGTTGGGAAGATCGACTGGGAGCTTCAACGGTTTCATGGAGACGAGTATTCAACGAATCGCGGGTCTACGTACAACTCGTATCTGATCATGGAAGAGAAAAACGTACTCATCGATACCGTCTGGAAACCGTATGCGGCCGAGTTTGTGGATAACCTGCAGCAGGAAGTTCCTTTCGACAAGCTTGACTTCATTGTTGCCAATCATGGCGAGGTTGACCATTCAGGCGCCTTGAGTGAACTCTTGCGGAGGCGTCCGGATTTACCGGTATATTGCACGGCGAACGCAGTAAAATCGTTGAAAGGTCAATATCATGGCGACTGGAATTTTAAAACGGTTAAAACCGGTGACAGCGTTGATATCGGGAACGGCAAGAAACTCGTATTTGTCGAGATGAAGATGCTCCACTGGCCGGACAGTATGGCAACCTACCTGACCGGAGATAACATCCTTTTCAGCAACGACGCGTTCGGACAACATTACGCGGCAAACAAACCGTTCAACGATCTCGTCGACCAGGAAGAACTCTTTTCCGAGTCCATCAAGTATTACGCAAACATTCTGACTCCCTTCAGCGGATTTGTTGACCGCAAAATTGACGAAGTGCTCGCTCTCAATCTTCCCATCGACATAATTGCGCCGAGCCACGGCGTGATCTGGCGGGATAATCCGCTTCAAATTGTCGAGAAATACCGCGAGTGGGCACGGGATTATCAGGAAGACCGGATTGCCATCCTCTATGACACCATGTGGGAAGGAACCCGCACAATGGCGGATTCCATCGCCGAAGGAATCCGTGAAAGCGGCGCGAAGACTACCGTAACGGTTATCAACCTTGCCAAGACTGACAAGAATGACGTGCTCACCGAGGTGTTCAGGTCAAAAGCCATTCTGGTCGGATCTCCCACCATCGGACGTGGAGTTACCCATGCCACCGCCGGCATCCTCGAGATGATCGAAGGCATGCAGTTCAAAAACAAGAAAGCCGCGGCGTTCGGGTGCTACGGTTGGAGCGGAGAAGCGGTCGCGAAAATAAGCGCCTGGCTCGAAAAGGCCGGTTTTGAACTGATGAACGACGGCATGAAGAACTTATGGAATCCTGATGACAACGCGGTTCAAGCCTGCCGGGAATTCGGGAAGGTGCTCGTCGCTCAAAAATGATAAAGCCCTCCCGCGAGGGCTTTTTCATTTGTCGGCATAAGCGGTATATGTTTATGAATTACATCCAGGTGACGACCTGGTCGAGTCCTTTCCGTCCGCGTTTGTCGGGATGCTCATCGGGGTAACCCAGGGAAACCGCGGTTATCAGTACGTTCATCATGGTCATGTCTCCTTGTAGGGTGTTCTGGTGTTCTGTCATGATCCCTTCTACAGGAATGATACGCCTTTTTTGCACGGTATGCCGGTCATTTTTTGCTTGAAAGCGACAGTCCAACACGGTTTTCAACAATTTTGGTAGCAGTCACAAAGGACTCTCATGAACAACACAAGAGGTATTCAATCTATTGATACTATTATTTCCCTGGCTATACCAGGGCGTTCATCAGGCCATTTCTTCTCTAAGTTTTACAAGATTGACACGAGATGGCTGAATGGCCTGGGCGTTTTGCTCCTTGAGAATGGCACAGTCATCAAAAGACTCACAAAAAGCACAATTTTCCAGTCCTTTG
>CAZVEL010000008.1:0-4954 GCA_964626305.1 uncultured Treponema sp.
AAAACTTTAAAATGTATGATTTTTCAGATATTCGGAGGGGCTCATTCCGGTGTGTTCACTGAATACCCGGTTAAACGTACTTTTTGACGGGAAACCGGCTTCCAATGCCAGGCGGAGTATAGAGTGATTGTGTAAAGATCCCGTTGAAACTTGACGACAAAAAAATTCTATACGTTTTGTGTTAAGCAGGGTCCTGAAGCTCATGCTTGTGCAGTGGTTTATCACAAAGGAAAGCTTGTTCGGGTGAATCTCCAACAAGGTCGCAAGATCAGATATGGTCAGATCGGGGTTTTTGAAGATTCCTTTGTCCAACTCCTGATTCACCCGGGCCATGATGGCCTGACATTCGGCATCGGTATAGCGTGGTTCTCTGGTTTTATCGGTTTTTGCGTATGGAATTATTGAAAAATTGGGTGTGAACATGAAGAGAAAAGCGACAAGGTAAACGAATACCAGCATGGTTATTGCCAATATGCAGAATGGCAGGGTGTTTCCCGCGGAAGAAAGAGCTGTTGCTGCCGGATTCAGGGCTACATAGCAATAAAAACCGAACACAATGGTTGGTAGTATAACCAGTGTCCGAAGCCAGAATCGTTTTTGGCGTGACAGCAGTTTTGTCCCGTTTCCGAAAGCAATCCGGGCCGCCAATACCATGTACACAGAATTTATCACAACTTTTACCCCGTTCTGGACAGTAAACCATACCGGCGGTTTCCCGGAGAACAGGGAAGCCACGAAGGACTTATAGTGCGTGCTGTCCATTGAGGCGGTGATACCCGAGAGAAATGCAACAAGAAGGACAAAAGGAATCCAATGCAGAATAAAACAGGGAGGACGTGCCGGGGTGTGACTTGCTGATTCGCGGACATACCACCATAAAAGTGGTGCGAAAAGAACGGGGAGTGGTGCGGTTAATGGAAACAGCCAGGGAAAGCGTAGCAATACCTGTTCGGACCATGTGGGTATGGTCGCCATGCGGACTGAAAAAACGAGGATGAGAAGCGCAAGCGGCAGGTTTTTTCGATGCCGGAAACGAAGCAGAATTGAAACAAGAATTACTGCTCCCTGGATTGCTCCGGCTCCGCCAATTATGGTAACGAGGTGCATGAAATAGAGTATAGCCTGATTTTACCTGAAAAGGGATAAGAATCCACTGCTCCCAAAATTGTTGATTTCCTTGACATCCCGACAAAAGAACCGCACACTGACTTAAATGGATATCAGCAATTTTACTGCAACAAAACTGAGAGAACTGTTTACGGTCGCGATTACTTGCATGGTTCTGGGGCTTCTGTTTTCCCTTGTCATGTGTGTGGCTTTTGATGCCACACTGGACGAGTTTATTCAGTATCTGCTTCTCGGCGGGCTTTCAGGATTTTTTATCTCCATGGGAATTGTGCTTTTTGACATGTTGTACATCAAGGCCGGTCCCCATGCTCTAATCAAGTCGTTTACCCTTATTCCGGCGTTGCAGACTCTGATCATAGTCGGGATTTACAGTGGTTTGTACGCTCTATTATTCGGTCTAGGGTCCTTTCTTGACCAGGCCTATCCGGTGCAACCCTTGATCTTTTCGCTTGTTCTCACCAGCGGCATGAACTTTTATGGCGATATTGAACGTCTTCTGGGAAAAAGAGTTCTTCGCGGACTTCTTTTCGGGAAATACAAGCAGCCGCAGAAAGAAAACCGCTTTGTCATGTTTCTGGATATTGCCGGTTCAACGACCATAGCCGAACGTATCGGAGATGTACGGTTTCATGCATTCCTGAATGACTTTTTTTGTGATATTGCCCGGCCGATTGTGAATCATCATGGCGAAATTTATAAGTATGTCGGCGATGAGGTGATTATTACCTGGCCGGAAAAATGGGGCGCACGTAACGCAAATGCCCTACGGGTCTATAAGGCGATTCGGAGTGTCCTGGTACGGAAAACCGACTACTATCAGTTGAAGTACGACCTTTTCCCGGTATTCAGGTGTGGCCTGCACTTCGGACCGGTGGTCGTCGGGGAAATGGGTCTTACCCGCCAGGAAATAGCTTTTTTCGGAGACGTGATGAATACGACGGCGCGAATACAGAATGAATGCCGCCCCAGAAACGAAGAGTTCCTGGTTTCCCGGGAAGCACTCGACCGTACAGGGTCCCTGTCAGAGAATGATTTCACGATAACAAGTCAGGGGGCTGTTCCGCTCAGGGGAAAGAGCAGAACAGTGTCCATTGCTTCTGTGCGGTAACTATTTCCTTGAATGATACGGGAAAAAGCACTACACTGCAGGTGCACGGCCGGTTCAAGAACCGGTTGGTGGCAATGAACTGCCGGAGAGAATCGATATGTCCGACCTCATAAACGAAGCCAGAACAAAGGTCCTTATTGCAGAGGACGAACCGATCGTCGCCCTTGATCTCCAGGGAATGGTTACCCGGCTCGGCTATGATGTCGTCGCCACGGTGGATAACGGTTCAGCTGCTGTTGCCGCGGCCCGCCGATTCCTACCCGATATCATTCTGCTGGATATTGCTCTCAGCGGTTCACATGACGGAATTGATGTTGCCCGTCAGATTCACGATTTCAGTCCGGTTCCCATTGTATTCTGCATTTCAACTCCGGATCTTTCCTCTCTTATGCGGGCCAAGGAAATATCCTATGCCGGCTATCTTCTCAAACCCATTAATCCGGACAGTCTGGCCACAACCCTTGATACGGTACTGTACAAGTATAATCTTGAAAAACGTGCCGAACTTGCCGAAGAACGATACCGGACCCTGGAAAAAACCTGTGCGCTTTTAACCTTCTTTACCGAACAGGGGACTGCCTTTCACTGGAAGGGAAATCGTGAGACCGGTATTCACTTTGACGGAATTGATCCCGCGTCTTCCCGGGGCAAGCATCTTGAGCACCTGATTTCCCCCCTTCTCGGACCGGAACGCATTGCCACCGTCAGAACCGGAGAATCTGATGGTGAACTGTACGGGATTTTCGCTGTTCAAAACGATGACCGTGTGTACTCCGGTATGGTGATACCGTTGGAACCGGAACAAAGGTAACCGATGCCGTCGCAGATATGTCATGTTCTTGCCGGTCTTGCCTCACGGAAACGTGCCGGTCTCCACCTTGATCCAAAGCATGTTTCTCTTTTCAATCTGGGATGCCAGGGCCCGGATATTTTCGCTCACAGCAGGCGGACAAAACCTTTTGCGCTTGCTTATGCCCGCCTCTTGCACCGCGGATGGTACGGAGCGTTTTGCCGTGTTGCAGCCACCCGGCTTGTGAAACAGCCTTCTTCCGAAATACACGCCTGGCTTTCGGGCTTCGTGACCCATCAGGCAGTGGACCGGATCATGCATCCCTACATTATCTACCGGAGTGCGGATCTGCCGGTACGAGCGGTTCCGGGTGTATCCCCTGCGCTCTATCATGCTTTTTTCGAACGTATAATCGACGTTCTCATACTCCGCCGACAAACAGGGCGTCCGGTTGCCTCGTTTACCACTGACCCCCTTTTCAGACTCTCCCGGGAGACCGGGGCTGTTTTGGCCCGTTTTATTGCTGAGACGCTCCGGACCGTATACCCCGGTAATACCGCCGTCGATTATCACCTCGAGCAACGAATTTCCAATGCATTTCGGGATACCCGCTATTTTTACCATCTTACCAATCCGGCACGGACAGGGATGGGGAGCCCCGCTGACAAATCTGCTATCACCCGGTTTTCAGACCGGGGTCCGGCGGGTGTCGCCCTGTTGTATCCCGAGAATCCTGATCCTGGTGTGGATTGGCTCAATGACTCGCATGCTCCGTGGAAAGATCCTGCCGATGGCTGTCTCCACTTTGAATCAGCGGGAGGTCTGTTTGACCAGGCTGTTGAACGGGCGGCTGAAGTGCTTCGCTGTCTTGAATCGATACTCGGGGGTACGGAAAAGGCGGAGGCCATTGAACACCTCGTGGGTAACGGCTGCCTTTCTATTCAAAACGCGGACGGATCCATAGCGCCGATTTTGCACTCGGAACCGTTTGATCTTCCGGCGGAACTGATACGTGAAACGGCCTTGCGGGAACGCTGGGTTTCCCGTGTATCGGTTGACCCCGTGAAAGACGAGCTGGTATGATAGCTCCATGAATCACCAGGACCCACGGCTCGGGGCGTACCGTAAAACCATGAAAAGTGAAACTCCTCAGGACCCTTCTTCCAGAGTTTCGGCGCAAGATGCAGCAGGATTGTTAAAGGTTCCCGGCGAAAAGGAACGAGAGAGTCCCTACCGCCGGGTTGCGAAATTCCTGCTGTTGATTGGAACAGCCGAAGCCGCAAAGATTGTCTCCCGGCTCGACCAGGATCAGGTTGAAAAGGTAATGCTGGAGCTTTCCGGCATCCGCAGTGTGCCCCGGGATGAAGCGACGGTAATTCTCGCGGAATTCGAATCCCTGCTTCTGCAGGCCCGCAAACCCGCTGGCGGGGTAGATACAGCACGTACCATTCTTGAATCTGCCTTCGGTAATGACCGGGCAGCGGAAATGCTCGAAAAAGCGGTTCCAACCCTTCACGGGAAGCCCTTTGATTACCTGCAGGACATCAACAGTGAAAAGCTCTACCGGCTTATCAGGGACGAACTTCCTTCGGTGAAAGCGCTGGTTCTTTCACAGACAAACCCGTCAATTGCTGCAGCGGTTATTGAAAAGATGGATGATGCCGAAAAAAATGAGACGGTTTTCCGGCTGGCGCGCATGGGAACCGTTTCACCCGATGTTTTTCGCCGGGTGGACGCTACGATGCGGGAAAAGGTAGAATCCATCGAAGTGCCCGCTGATGACAGTATCGACGGACGGTCCGCACTTGCCGCCATTTTGAAGCGTATGGACGGCGAAACGGAGAAGGGGATACTCGGACGGCTGGAAACATCCGATCCCGAACTCGGTCGTGATATTCGTGACCGTCTTTTTACGCTTGACGATGTTG
>CAZVEL010000009.1:0-3468 GCA_964626305.1 uncultured Treponema sp.
TCCGCGAATTTTCGAACATGCACTCCGGAAAGCCGGACATACTGACAAGAACTCGGTCCTGATGGTCGGCGACTCGCTCACCTCGGACATCCGCGGCGGCAACAATTTCGGCATTGATACCTGCTGGTTCAATCCGGGCAATGTGATAAACACGGGCGAGATTACGCCGACGTATCAGATTGGTACGCTTAGCGAACTTGCCGAGCTGGTATAATGCACAATACAGGAGACCCACTGCATGAAACGATTATTCCTGGCTTCGTATTTTTCCGCTGTTGCCAAAAGACTTCCCGGTTTTCTTGCCGAAGACTATTCCGGCAAAACGGTAACCTTCATTCCTACGGCGTGCAATGTCGAAAAGATGGACTTTTTTGTTGCGTCTGCGAGAAAAGCCTTCAGGAAGCTCGGAATACTCGTTGACGATCTTGATGTATCACGCGCGTCCCGTCAAGAAATCGAAACGAAACTGCGGGACAACGCGTATATCTATGTTTCCGGCGGAAACACGTTTTATCTCCTCCAGGAACTGAAGCGGTCCGGCGCTGACAAGATCATCCTTGAGCAGGTTACCGCGGGAAAACCGTATATCGGCGAATCCGCAGGTTCGGTTATCGCTTCACCCGACATTGAATACGTCCACCTTCTCGATGACAGGGCAAAAGCTGAAAGTCTTGAGGATTGTTCTGCGCTGAGCCTCGTTGATTTTTACCCGCTTCCCCATCACGGGAACTTTCCGTTCAAGAAGGCGGTTGAGGCAACCATTTGTCTCTATGATTCAAAGATTGATTTACGCCCGATCAACAACAAGCAGGTTATAACGGTTATGGATACTGCTGTTACTGTCGGGTAGTTTGATCACTATTTGTCGATTCAAGCAGAATTCAGGAGTTTCCCATGAATACAATAACCTTTTCCGAACTCGACGCACTACTTGAAAAACCCGAACCCTATGCGCAGTATGCAACAGTGGAATTCTGGAATGACCCCCATGTTTCACAGTTCCTCCTGCAGGAGCATCTGAATCCAGACTCCGATCTGGCGTCGCGAAACCATGCGTTTCTAGACCGGTCCGCCGCGTGGATTATCAATGAGTTCGGCATTAGTGCGAAAAGCTCCGTGCTGGATCTCGGATGCGGACCGGGCTTGTATACGTCACGGTTCGCAACAACGGGCGCCAGAATTACCGGAATTGACGCTTCGACCCGTTCAATCGATTACGCGAAAGAACAGGCTGCGAAACAAGGACTTGCCGTTACCTACCGGAACGGTAATTACCTGGACTGTGATTATGGTGGACCATTTGATCTTGTCCTCATGATTTTTTGTGACTTCTGCGTCCTCAGTCCTGTCCAGCGGACAAAACTCTTGCGCAAGATCAGGGAAGCATTAGCCCCGGGCGGATCGTTCTTCTTTGATGTTTCCAGCATTCACTATTATCATAGTGTCAGGGAGAAACTGGAAATTGAACATCATGACGAAGGCGGATTCTGGTCCCCCGAGCGGTACTACGCGTTCAATCAGACATTCAAGTATGACGATAAAAACCTGATGATCGACAAGTACACGATTCTTGCAGAGCGGGAAACCCGGCAGATTTTTAATCATCTTCAATGCTACTCTATTGACCTGATCACCCATGAACTGGAAGAGAACGGATTTATGCTGCAGAAGACATTCTCGAATATTGCGGGCGACCCATTCACGGAAGACAGCAACGAATACGCAATTGTTGCAGAGCCGATCTGAGTGAATTATCTGCGCAGAACAGTAAATCGATACATCACCGGGGACGCTTTTTGACTCGGGGAAAAAATCGGCGGTACACCGGATTCTTTGCACAGGCAAACAAACACTCGCAAGTCCGTATCCCTTCAGAACACTCTACCACCAGGAGAACGTTTCCGCATTCCTCGTCCATCTTATCATCCCGCCTGGAACACTCTGCGGGAATTGAATTGAACGGCGGCATACAGGAACCATTCCCCCGACGGTCTTTTCTTATCCTCATACGGCAACGTTATTCTATCGCACCACTATTGTTCATACTCGTTCGTACGGAGAACTCATCTTCTCCCGAATACTGATATGCTACCGGATACCGGGTCGACAGATCATTGCTCAACGGAGATCCGAATTCCCGGGCCGGAGCGCTATCTGTCAACCGAAAATTCCGGTCTTCCGGACCGGGCGATTGCAAACCGGGATCATTACCCTCAACAAAGTTTTCTTCTCCAGTAATGGTGCCGTGCGGGTTTGTCGTGCTTCCTTCCCTATACAGATACCACCCCTCCGAAATCCAGTTTCCATCATACACTTCAATCGTTCCGTACTGTCTCAACAGGTTCAGGGCGGTAGTCCCATGCCGGTAGAGTATGTTGTTGTAGAGAACTACGCGGGATTCGTCAATATTGACATCAAAAAGGTTGATCCTCCAGACGTCTTCCTGCAGGGAACTGATATAGACCGTGTTATTGTAAAAATACAGGGTACCGTCGCGAGACAACTCCATCGAATTGTCAAACCCGTAATGAACCATCGAGGTTGACGATCCTTCGTTAATCAGGATGTTTCCATATACAAAGGTTTCATCAAAGTCTGGCCGCGGCATCAGAATGTCCTGGGTATCTTCCGGCTCCACGAGATCAATGGTTCGTGCGCCGGACTCGATGCGATTGTATCGGATAATGGTACCCGCACTCCGGTCCTTTAGTGCGGATCCCTGTGATCCCTCCATCAGGGTTCCAATCGTACAAAACTGTACGGTTGTTTTTACCCCCTGCAGATACAGATTGTGCCGGCGATCATTGTTGACAATGCCATTGTGATATACGATACACGATTCAACAAGAAGATCGCTTGATATTTCATCGAAATCGTTTGCATTTGCCTGACTGAATATTCCGTTGCCATTTTCATATATTCTGCATCCCTTGATCGTTACATTTTTCGCCTTGAGCCAGACTCCTGAAGCGCCATCAGCATAACTCCTTGTTCCGTCAGAATCGGTATACCGGTATAGTTCATGCGCCCGGCGCAGTACAAGATTTGCAACTTCGATATATCTTGGAATACTCCCATAACCGCCGACAATAACAATAACACCTTGACCGCGTGTATATTCATTGAAAAAATCGTCGAACTGATCCGAGACAACAGCATCCTCCCCGGTGATTACCGGCAAGTTGCCGTCTTCATCACGAACTCCGTATATGCGGACCGGATTCTCCTCCGTTCCCTGCGCGTTTATCCCGATTAATTCCGCGTAGGGTTCTTCACGCGCATGTATTAAAACCATATCTCCTGCGCCAAGGGATACCCAGGGTACATCACTGATATTCTCATACTCCTGACCGGGACCAACATGATATTCACTTCCGGAAACGGCTTCCGGAGGTTCATAATAGGGAACAGCTGCAGATCCATCGTACGGGTCTTCAAATAGCGTTTCCAAATCGTTATCACTATTCA
>CAZVEL010000010.1:0-13011 GCA_964626305.1 uncultured Treponema sp.
CCCTCGTGGCGAGTTCTTCCACACCGATTGGACCGGCCAGGGCGGCTCAACCACAAGCCGTACCTACACCGTATAACCGGGCCCTGCCACCGTCTTGCAGCCAGCCCATTCTCTTGACAGCACCGTCCGATTCCGCTACATTGACTCCTGCAACCCCACAAGGGAAGCATCCCCGGATGGTGGAATTGGTAGACACGCTAGTTTCAGGTACTAGTGCTCGCAAGGGCATGGAAGTTCAAGTCTTCTTCCGGGGACATACTAAAAGAGGATCGCCTTCAGGGCGGTCCTTTTTTAGTATTCTACATCGAAGAAGACTTGAACCGGAGGGACCGCCGAGCGAATGCGAGGATCAGCGGCCATGGATGGCCGCGGCAGGTCCTGTAGGCGTCCCGGAAGACCGAGGCACGAGGCCGAGGTCTGTAGGGCAAGTCTTCTTCCGGGGACATACTAAAAAAGGATCGCCTTCAAGGCGGTCCTTTTTTTGGTGCTGCTGCCAATTTTGTTGGCTTTTTTCTCCAGATCCGGTACCATTAACCCTGACTCTGGAGGTCGCATGACATCATTTCTTGAACTGGTTACCGCACGGCACAGTGTCCGCACATACAATTCCTATCCGGTTGAACAGGAAAAAATTGAGCGTTGCCTTGAAGCCGCCCGGCTCGCGCCGTCAGCCTGTAACGCCCAGCCCTGGAAGTTCACAGTCGTTCAGGACGAGTCCGTTATTACAGGGATCGCGGAGGCGTCGCTCCTTCCCGGGTCGGCCATGAACCGTTTTGTGAAAGATGTTCCGGTAATCGTCGGGGTAACCGGAGAATCGCCAAACATCACCTCGTTTCTCGGGTCGTTCATTAAGCGGAAAAAGCTCTTTCTTCTCGATATCGGCATGGCCGCGGAGCATTTCTGTCTCCAGGCGGCGGAGGAAGGACTGGGAACCTGCATGCTTGGCTGGTTTAACGAACGGAAAGTTAAACGGTTGCTCGGTATTCCCCGGGGGAAGCGGCTGTATCTGCTTATTGCGTTGGGATATCCAGCGGAAACAGAGGATTATTTCCGAGAAAAAAACCGCAAAGCCCCGGATGAAATCCGTCATTACGGAGTATACCGCTAAAGAAGCAGCTCCAGTTCCCGTTTGAGCGCACTCCGCCGTTTTACGGGAACATCAAGAACATCCAGAAGATCAAAGTGATCCTTCAATTCATTACAGGTAACCACACCACTTTCAATCAGGTAATCACGGTTTCCAGCCGCAAGATTCGCAAGGACCGTTATCGGGTATATCTTCTCCCGTTCAATGAGATCCTTGATTCCCTGCCCTGCGGGATAATCCCAGCCCAGCAGTTTCAAACCATAGTAGTTGGCATATTGCATTGAATCGGAGGAAAACCGGGTATTGGATGCCACCCAGCCATAAAAGGTCAGGTTGCGGTAAGCATCATTGCCTCGCCGCTTGTTTACAATATCGTTTACCCGGGAATGTACGTATAACGGTGTCTGTATACTGACATATTTTCCCTGCATCTGACTGTGCTTGCATTCAACCAGGTGTTGGACTCCATTTGCCGTCGCGATCACATCCATTTCATGGGTAATACTGCAGCCTTCAAGAATCTGACCAACCTCAACCTCATACCCCTGTTTTTTAAAGAGCTCGCCAACAAAGTGTTCAAACGGATACCCCGATGAACCGAGTTCCATGAGCGCCTGTTTAACCTTGTACCGGGCGGAGGCGGACTTCTTGTGCCGGGAAAGAAGACTGTGCGCCCGGGAGTAAATCTTGCGGGTGGTAACTCCGTCTTCAAGCCATGTCTCAATTGATTCAGTAATTTCTTCCACACTGGATTCGTCTGCCCCGGCCCTGCGGAGTGAGTCTGCCAGTTTTCCGGGATCAAAATTTTCCAGTTCCCCGGTTGCCTTACGGATAAGTACCTGCTGTTTCATGAACCGATTATACCACAGGAGACCGGGATGAACACCGGAAGAATTCAGGTATATATTGACTTTTGATCATACACAACGGACAATTAAATCATGGATTATTCAAAGTGGAACCGTGAAAGGCTCATTGAACGGATCGAAGAACTCGCCATGCTTTCAACACAGCTGCTCAGGGAAAAAAACCAGGAAAGCCGGCTCGATTATGACTGGACCGGCAATCTTGGTCACTGGTACTGGAATATCAAAACCAATTCAGTCACCTTTAATCCGCTCAAGATAACGACTCTTGGGTATGACTTGCCCGAAGCGGGTTCACCGGTTCCCTACCAGTTCTTTACCGAAAAACTCCATCCGGATGATTACGAGCCCACCATGAACGCAATGCGGGATCATCTTGCAGGGAACGTTCATGTGTATGAGGTTGAATACCGCATACGGGCTGCAGACGGCTCCTGGCACTGGTTTTATGACCGTGGTAAAGTTACCGTGCATGATGAAGACGGGAAGCCGCTTTTCCTTGCCGGAATTGTCTTTGATATTACCGAAAAAAAACAAAATGCGGAGCTCCTGAAAAAGGAAAACAGTATCCTTGCCGAACGATCCACAACCGACAGCCTGACCGGACTGAAAAATCACCGGGCCAGTATTGAACATCTGCGGAGCGTACTTCAACTCAGCCGCTATTCAGGAAAACCGGTGTCCCTGGGCATGCTCGATCTCGATCGATTCAAGAAAATAAACGACAAACACGGACATCTTTTTGGCGACCTGGTACTTGAAGAAACATCAGCAATTATAAGAAAAACCGTCCGTGAAGCTGACCTCGCCGGAAGATACGGCGGGGAAGAGGTCATTCTCGTTTTTGAAAACACGCCTCTGGGAACAGCCCATGAAATTTGTGAAAGAATCCGCATCGGTGTTGCTTCATTTCCCTTTCCTGATTCGGTAACGGTCACCCTCAGTGGCGGCGTATGCGAATACCGTGGAGAAAGCATAACTGACTTTATCGAAGCCGCCGATTCGAACCTGTATGAAGCAAAACGCGCCGGAAGAAATCGTATTGTGTAAGCACTGTCCCTGAGATACAGTACTATTCAGGAAGGTGGTGAATGCGTACAGTACGATTATTTACCGGAACGCTCGCGTTATTGCTCTGCATGGCAACCGGTACAGCGCAAGAAAAACCCGTAATTGCGATCGCTTTTGAAGGTGGAGGGGCTCGTGGCCTGGCCCATGTGGGGGTTCTGCAGGTTCTCGAAGAACTGGGGGTCCAGGCAGATATTGTAACGGGAAATTCCATGGGGGCCATTGTTGGTGGATTATACGCTATCGGTTATGACAGCGCGGATCTTACCGAACTTGTCCTTGGCATGGACTGGCCCGCTCTGTTCACAGAACCTTCTTCAAATGAGAATGTATCCTGGTCCGAACGGTACAACCGGGCCGCCCATGCGGTACGGATTCCCTTTACCCGTAAAGGACTCACGCTTGGAGCGGGTTTGCTCGACGGCAATCATGCTCTTGCCCATCTTGATCGTTTAACCATTGGAGTCCCTGCAAATGTACATTTCGACTCTTTTCCCCGGAAGTTCCGGGCAGTTGCCTCCGATATCATCAATGGGGAATCAGTTGTTCTTGAATCAGGGGCTCTCGCCGACGCTATCCGGGCAAGCATGAGTATTCCCGGAGTTTTTGAACCATACAGCATTGATGGGCAATACCTTGTTGATGGACTTGTCCTGAATAATCTGCCCATAGACGCGGCTCGTTCCCTTGGAGCCGATATTGTTATCGCGGTCCACCTGCTGGACAAGGAACCGGCTACACCGGAAACGCTCGGGAATAATCCGATACAAATTCTTAGAAAAACCCTCGAGGCCTTTACCAACGTCAGCGTGAAACAACAATTGCCCAATGCGGATATTATTATCAATGTGGATATTACCGGACTGGGAACCAACGATTTTCCCAAAGCGGAAGAGTTCATATACCGTGGCAAAACGGCGGCCCATGCAATGCGCGACATCTTGAAACCGCTTGCCCGCGAATCGGAATCTCCTCCGGCGGACATTCCGGAAGTGCTGGATTCGCTTTCCATAATCGGGGGAACCGCGGTAGACCGGAATCTCGTCCAGGAAACCCTTGAAACGCCCCAGGGCATAACCATACAGCGGAAAACACTTGAAGAGCTCTACCATCTGCTCATTCGGAAGAACCGGTATGCACAGATCCGGATGCAGCAGTTTCGCAAGGGTGATCAGCGCGAACTGCGTGTCACCTTGACGGACCGCAACTATCCCGGACACGAAATTCATGCCGGATTCGTCCACGAAGGAACATATTTCTCTGACATGGCTACGGGAACCACTTTTTCCACCGGGGTAACCATTCGTGGATTAACGGGGCGATTCTCTGAACTGACCGTAAACACCGGTTTCAACGGTACCATGCTTGCGAATGCGTCCTATCGGCAACCTCTGCGGGAAAGTCTGTTCATTGAGCCCTTCTTTTCATGGCAGACGGAATCATCTTCTTCCCTGTTCGATACTGAATCGGGAGACCAACTGGAAACAGACAATCTTTCCGCCGGGATTTTCCTCCGTCATGAAATCTGTTCAGGCTCAGAACTCTCTGCAGGGTGGATACACTCCTTTCTGGATCCATCCCCTGTATCCAGTCTCCCGGCTGACGGGGCAGAATTCACGGTTTCGCTGCTCCATGCCGGCGTCAGGATAAACCTTCTTGATTCCATTCTTTTCCCCATGCAGGGCTTTTCGCTCGATGCATCGTACCGTGTATCCCTCCATAAACCGGATTCAGACCGGTTCTTTCAGGTTTTGACCCTCTCCGGAACTACACTGGTACCCTTTCTGAGCGATTACTCCCTGGCATTTCTCTGGCTTGCTGCGACCGATTTTTCCCTGTCAGAAGATGCAGCTTCTGCATCTCCCCTTTTCTACCGGCCCAATCTCGCGGACCGCCGTCTTTTCCCCGGCCCCTTGCCTCTGACATCGCATTTCGGAAACGCAACCATGGCCCTCGGACTGGAGGCAAAACGCCGGTGGGCATTTGCGTCTGCGTTCTTCTCCCTCCCGGTTTTTGCGTTTTGCACTGTTTCAACGGGATTCGCCGCACAAGAGATTAATGATTTTCAGCGTATACACGAAAACCTTGTGTACTCGTTTTCTGCCGGAACCGGTACCCGTATCAACGAGGGTTTCGGGATATCCCTGCGTGGAGGAGTTTCTCTGCTTACCGGGGACAGCCCGCTACCATTCTTTTCCGTGGATATCGGCTCCGCAATCAGATAAAATCGTATACAAATCACCGGTTCGTCTTTGAATAACGCGCCGAACATGCTATACTTCCTGATATTATTTCGATTTATTTCAAGGAGATGTATTTCATGAACAAAGCAGAATTAATTGACGCAATTGCCCAGAAAGCCGGGCTCACAAAAAAGGATGCGGGAGAGGCACTTGGTGCCTTTACCACCATAGTTGCAGAACAGCTCAAGAAGGGCGATTCCGTACAGCTCATCGGTTTTGGAACCTTCGATGTGGGTGAACGCGCTGCCCGTTCCGGCCGCAACCCCAAAACAGGAGAAACCATTACGATTAAGGCTTCAAAAAACCCCAAATTCAAAGCAGGAAAAGCCCTTAAGGATCTCGTAAACAAACGGTAACACAGTTTGTCCGGAAACCGGGTTTCCGGACAACTAGACTCCCTTCAAGTACTTCCATTTCCAACAATTCATAACACGCTGGGCAGGAGAATCATGAACAACCACGTTAGAAAAAGCATGAATTACCGCAGGGCAAGTCTCTTTTTTCTCGGAACCATTACCCTTATTGTAGTAGGCGCGGCACTCAAAATGACATCTCAGGTTCTGCTTCCCTTCATCATTGCGGTCCTTTTAACTTTTGTCCTTGAGCCGCTTGTTACTTTTCTGGTCAAATTGAAAATTCCACGTGCGATTGCAGCAATCGCCATCGTCTTTTTCGTCGGTGTCGGTGTGTATGCTCTTGGACTTATCCTTTTTAACAGTCTCAAAACCATTGTCTCGCTTTATCCGAAATACGAAGCACGGTTTACCGAAATTTATGAAACCATTGCTCTTGCTTTCGACCTTTCCTACGATGAGCATGAAACCCTCTTCAACAATCTGTGGAATGAATTGAATATCCGGATAAAGATTCAGGCTTTTGCGTTCCGTTTTTCGGAATCTTTCATAGCATTCCTGCGGGATGTCATGATGGTCGTGCTTTTCATAGTCTTCCTGCTGCTTGAGATAGGTCATTTTCGCAAGCGCGCTGAAATTGCCTTCGAAAAGATACTTCGGGGCGGCATGTCCGGCATGATTGATTCAATAGTCCTTCAGATAACCAGGTACCTGAGCATCAAGTTCTTTCTCAGTCTTGCAACCGGTATTGTTGTAGGGTTGATCTTGCGTTTAATCGGTTTGGATTTTCCTCTGGTATGGGGTGTGATCGTTTTTATCATGAACTTTATCCCGACACTGGGTTCAATTGCCGCAGGTGGGGGCATTATCCTTTTTTCCATCGTCCAGTTTTATCCCGATCCTGGACCCATCGTGGCAACAATGATTCTTATGCTTGCTTCAAACTTTGTTATCGGAAACATTTTGGAACCAAAAATTCAGGGAGATCACCTGGGGCTTTCACCTTTTGTAATCCTGGTTTCCCTGCTCGGCTGGGGCTGGTTGTGGGGCTTTGCGGGATTGATCCTGGCGGTTCCCATGACGGTAATTGTAAAGATTATCTGTGAGCATACCCCCGGGCTGGAGCCGGTTTCAATCATGCTCGGCTCGTACAAGGCTGCCGCGGTGAACACCGAAGAAGAAAGCTAGAAGCGATATCCCGCAGAAGCGGAAATATCAAGCGTCATTTTAGCTATTGATCCGCCACCGAAATTATCATAGGCATCAATCCGGTCTTCTTCGAGTTTGGTCAAGAATGCATACCCGAGCAGAATTTCCGGACGCAGAAACAACCGGTCTGCAAGAATAATGTCCGCGCCGGCTCCACCCTTTATACTCATGGTGCTTGCTTCTGCATAATCCAGATTCCACCGGTATTCCACTCCTGCCAGAGGAAATATCCGGGTCTCTGCAAGCTCAAAGGGATACTTCAGCAAAATAGAGCCACGAAGATAGGTGGTATCCTCATACGCAAGAAAACCGGCAGAGAGCTCTGCATAGGTCGCGTCGGCAAATCCGTGAATACCGAACCCCGTGGCCGATTCGTTGCTCGTCTCCCCGTCAAACTCAGCGAACACAAAGAGTGTATTGAGAGACAGACCACCGCCGGCGCTGAAATCCAGCGCTAAAGCGGGCGTAAGGGAGAGAACGGCAAAAAGAAAAACCGCAGCCCCCCGGATTAATGTATTCACTGTGACACCATTTTTCATGCTGTTTGCACACTTGCTTCTTCTTCAACCGGCAAATAGATACGAAAGGTTGTCCCCTTGCCGGTATCGGACTGCAATTTTATCGAACCACGACATTCTTTTACGCGATCCCGTACCAGATTCAAGCCTATTCCCCTGCCGGCATGCATATCTGCTGATTCAGCGGTGCTGAAACCGGCAGAAAAAAGGGCCTGCAACAGGGTGCTTTTATCATCAAGCGGTGTCTCTGAAGGAATAATGGCTTTTTCAACCGCTTTACGGTGAATTTTCCCGAAGTCGAGACCGTTTCCGTCGTCACTGAGTTGTATCACGATTCTGTTTGATACCAGCTCAATGGAAAGCGCAATGGAACCGGATTCGTCTTTACCCTTGGCAATTCGCGTATCGGGGTTTTCTATACCATGATACATGGCATTCCGGACCAGCTGCATGAGCACTTCCTTCATGACGCGGCGCGGTCCGGAAAGCATTGCTTCCGGGTCCAGTTTCTTCACCATAAGCTTTGCTTTCTTGCCCATGTCGGTATTTGCCTTTTCCACAACACGTTCAAGCGTGTGTACCAGAACCTGTTCCTCACGTAGACGACCCTCACTCATGTTGAATGACATGATCTTCCCGATAATATCCTTGAAACCGTCCTTCAGTTTCATTATTTTCTCAAGCTCCACGGTAATATGCAGAATTTCCTGGAAGGACACGTCTGCATGATCGCGCAGGATTTTTATTTCATCCTCAAGCTTGTGAACCTTTGAGGCAAAACTTTCGAGACCGAGAATCACCGCGTTGGATTTGATCGCATGAACCCCCTGATAGAGTTCCTCAGTCACCAGAGAGGCCGAGTTTGACTTGTCCTTGAGCAGATTGTTGATACGATCGAATTCGTACTCGGTGTCAACAATAAAGTCATTCAGAACGCGTGGCTCAACATGAATGACCTCGAACATTGCCCGCATTTGATCCTGGCGGCGATTATCTTCTTCATCGAGCCGTCTCCTGAGCTCAACTTCGCGGGTCAGGTCTTCAATGGTACCAAGGATGTACACTTTCCCGTCATCCCGGTCGATGGGTACAAAATTGCACCGCAGGTGTTTTTCTTCTCCCGTGGTAATACTGGTATACTCAAGCTGATGGAGTGGATTGATATCCTCGAGCATCTGGGCATCATAGGATTTGTTGTACACCATGGCAAAGTAATCCTTGAGTGTTTCTATTTCCTTGTTCTGCAGCGAATTGCCAAGAATATCCAGAAAACTTTTCCCGCTCAGGTCTGTTTCGGACAACACCGTTTCCATTGCCTGTGAGTAATGGGGCTGGATGACATTATCCTTGTCCATGAGGAACAGACCTGTTTTGAGGTTGTCTTTCATTGTTGCCATCTCGTCGCGTTCAGCTTCAAGTGTTCTGGTAAGACGAGCAACCCACCGGTCCTTGGTTATCTTGGTCTGTTCATACACCATGGTACAAACCAGTACGAGAATGTACACACCCACAGTACGAAAAGCGAATGATGTATTGAATTCAACCGGGGAAAGCCCGGGAACAAAGAGCGCGGCGGAAAGCCCGCCGAGAAGCAGAATGGAAAGAACCGTTCCCGATTTCATGCCAAGCAAAAAGATTGACAAAAGAGGAAACGAATATGACCACAAAACACCGGATCCCTGGGGACCTCCGTTGATTGCGAGAAAAACGCAGAGCAACATGTAGGGAACTACAGCCAGGTACCCTGAAATGAGGTAGGGCGCCGAAGTCCTCAGGACAAGAAAAGCCAGCAAGGTCATTCCGGCCATGGTAAAATCGAAAGTTGCCTGGTAATACGCTCCACGCTGGAAACTTTCATAGCCGAAAATGACCAGGAGGGTACATCCCAGGAAGATCATGGAATTAAGAAGAATGTAGCGAACCATGGTATCCATGGTCGCTTCATCGCGTGAAAACAGCGGTTTCCCGCTCGTCATGATATTCAGAAAAAAATTTCCGTTTCTTTTCATTTTATGCTCCATGTGAAGCTTCTATCGCTACCGAGAGAAAAAAGGTTTCCTCATCAAAAATTTTGAAAGGGATACAGATAATACGGGCCTGGTCATTCGGCCACTGAATCGCATGATTCGATCCCCGAACAATGGTCGGGAGGGAAATTACCAGACGGAAGGATTCCTCAAGACCACGTTTGGCATTCCCGGCAATAATATTGATGATCTCACCGATCGCGTCGATCACTTCGTCATCCATTCCGGTATGTTCGGACCCGGTCAGCATACCGGTGAGCCGGCAGGCCAGATCCGCTTTCATGGAAATGACAACGGCACCGCGGGCTTCACCGGTAAGTCCGATAACCGCGGAAACATCCCAGGCATGAAGATCATTCTTGTCTGCAAAATGCGGGCGTTCTGTTTCCAGTTCCACCCCGATGAATTCCCTGAATACGTTTACACAGACATCCACAAAAGGCTGAATATACTTTTCCATTTCCTACTCCTACAGGTTTACTTTTGAAATTTTTTCACGGAAGCTCTTTTCATTTACCGGTTTGATGATGTAATCGGTTGCGCCATTTTTCAAAGCTTCAATCACGTTGTATCGTGCGGCTTCACTGGTAACCATGATGACAGGCAGATCCGAGTATTTGTCCATCGCCCGGACTTTCTTGAGAAAATCGAGTCCGGACAATTCAGGCATATTCCAGTCCAGAAGCACAAGATGAATCTCACGGCTCTCCAGCTGGGCCAGGGCTTCTTTACCGTTACCGGCTTCAATGAATTCACAGGGTATCCCCATGGCGCTGAAGGTATTTTTTACAATATTCCGCATGATACGTGAATCATCCACAACAAGCACAGTTCGCATGCTATTCCCCCAAATACTTTTTTTTAAGACGTTAGTCATATTAACGGCATTACTCTGTGTAGTATAACTCTTCACAGTAATTATTCAAGTCATTTATCAATTCTCTCCATTCCATATTCACTTGATTGAAGCGCAATCAGTCACTATATTTGGTGTAATGAAGTCACCAAAAGAATTATCAATTGAAAAGAAGATCCTCGAACAACTGGTTCCGGGCACCAACTCGTACCGTATAGCGGAGCTCCTTATGGAAGATGAGGAAATACAGCTCATGCAGGAATATGCCAACACGGTATCCATTGTACGACTCGGATACAATGACCATGGACCGGTACACATGCGCACGGTAACCCGGAACGCGGTTACCATGGCGACACTTCTCCACAATGCCGGAATCGCACTCAACCTGGAAAAAGAAAAGTCGGGGACACTGGACGACAGCCTCAGCGCGGTCATCCTGGCCTCGTTTTTTCATGATCTTGGTATGGCCATAGGCCGGCAGGATCATGAACTCCACAGTGCCACACTTGCGCTGCCCCTCATTGATTCCATTCTTGCCAAAGTATTTCCGGGGCGGCCGGACAAACGGATCATCATCCGTTCTGTTGCCCTCGAAGGCATTCTGGGACACATGGCAAACCGTCAGATTTATTCCATAGAAGCGGGGATAATCCTCCTTGCCGACGGTTGCGACATGCAGAAGGGCCGCGCGCGCATTCCCATGGTGCTCAATAATGAGCCACGGGCGGGAGACATCCACAAATACTCAGCCAATTCCATAGAACAGGTGCGCATAGAACCGGGAGCGGAAAAGCCCATACGGATTTCCGTTGAAATGTCTTCTGATGTCGGGTTTTTCCAGATTGAGGAAGTGTTCCTTCCCAAGATGAACATGAGTCCGGTAAAACCGTACCTTGAATTGCACGCCGGGATCAGCGGAGAAGAGCCGAAAAAATATTTATAGGCACACAATGCCGAAAACAGCACCGCAAACGATGTATACAACCGGATGGAGATGAAACCGTTTATACGCAATACAGATCACGGTAAAGAATACAAGAATGCGCAGGTCGAACAGGTCTTTGAACCGGCCGGTTTCCCGATATACAGAAATCGGTAAAACGGCAACCATCAGCACCTTCCATGCCGCAACCGCGATCATACCGGTTGTGCCGGCCCTGAGTCCGTAAAACAGGGCACGAACCCAGGGAAGTTCCCGCCATACATGAAAGATACGCGCAATAATGATTATCACGACAAGAGACGGCAACACGGTTCCGGCGGTTGCAATGAGCGCTCCGGGTATTCCGTGAAACTCGAAACCGAGATACGTTGCCATATTGATACCAATTGGTCCCGGAGTCGACTCCGAAACGGCAATCATTGAATAAAAGCGTTCGGGGGTAATGTGTCCGGTAGTCACCAGCTGTTGCTGCATGAGGGTGAGCGCAACAAGGCCCCCTCCGATATTGAACGCGCCCACATAAAGAAAGGTAAAAAAGAGCTCCGCATAACTCATGACGAGGCATCCTTTTCCCGCTCATACCGAAGTCGTACAAGGATCCCGAGAACTGCAGAGACAAGGACAACGAGAACCGCGGGAACATCCCACAGCACAATGGATAAAAAAGCCGCAAGGGCAATTCCAGCGGTAATCCAGTCCGTGACGGTTCGTTTCCCGACGCGGGACACGGCAAACAGAAGAAGAACTGCCACAACAACATTGATGCCACGAAGCGCCTTTTGTACTGAAGGAACATCGGCGAAGACACCAAGAAGACCGGCGATTACGCAAATAACAATTATGGACGGGACCACCATTCCCAGGGTGGCAACAATGGCTCCGGGAATTCCGCGCCGCGAATGCCCTACAAAGGTGGCAACGTTCACTGCGATAATCCCCGGGGTGGACTGACCAATCGCATAATAGTCAACAAGACGTTCCGAGGTAAGCCATCTTCTCCGGTCAACCAGTTCCCGTTCAAGCATGGGCAGCATGGCGAGCCCTCCGCCGAAAGTAACCGCCCCGATTTGAAAAAAAACAAAAAAGAGTTCTGCATATTCCCGCAACTTCTTCATGCTCCGCAGTATACCGGAAGGAATCGTTCGGGGCAATTGACCAATCTTGCGCAAGAAGGATCATTTCTATAGAATGAAAGAAACAGAAAACCCGTACGAACGGTTCAGGAGTAACAGCAATGGCCAAATATCCTTTTGAAACAATTGAACCCAAATGGCAGCAGTTTTGGGAAACAAACAAAACATTCCGCGCCGTGGAAGATGCCTCCATTCCAAAAGACAAACGGGCCTATGTTCTCGACATGTTCCCCTACCCTTCGGCCGCCGGGCTGCATGTAGGACATCCCGAAGGATACACCGCCACCGACATCTGGTGCCGGTATCTCCGCATGAACGGGTATTCCGTCCTCCATCCTATGGGATTCGACTCCTTCGGCCTTCCCGCAGAGAATTATGCCATCAAAACCGGTACGCATCCCCGTATTACCACAGAAGAGAATATAACCAAATTCCGCCAGCAGATAAAATCCTTCGGCTTCAGTTATGACTGGGACCGTGAGATTTCCACCTGCGAAGAGGACTACTACCACTGGACCCAGTGGATCTTTATTCAGCTTTTTAAACAGGGATTGGCCTATGAATCTGAAGCGCCCATTAACTGGTGCCCAAGCTGTAAAACCGGTCTCGCAAACGAAGAAGTGAAAGACGGTCGCTGCGACCGTTGCGGCACCCAGACTACCCGAAAAAATATCCGCCAGTGGCTCTTGAAAATTACCCAATACG
>CAZVEL010000011.1:0-1626 GCA_964626305.1 uncultured Treponema sp.
CTGTGCGGCTTGTGGAAGCCCACCACCATGTAAAAGGTCGTGGTTTTCCCGGCGCCATTGGGCCCAAGCAGACCCAGGATTTCACCGGACTTCATGGAAAAGGTAACATCCTGTACCGCATGCTTTTTCCCGAAATACTTGTTAAGCCCTTCAACACGCAGCGTATCACTCATTGGCGGGTCCTTCTTCACGTTCTGGAGATTCACTTTCTTTCTCCGCAGTGTCTTCATTCGCTGTTTCAGTAACAGCCGGTTCCCGCGAATCGGCCGAAACCGGTTCTCCCGCGGTTGTTTCAATCAAACCATCGGAGGTCGTTGTTTCTGTTGTACTCTCAAGGGTTCCCGAGACGGATCCATCAAGAGAGATATATTCCGTCTCCAGATCCACGGAAATCCGGTCTGCAGAAAACACATCCCCGCTACGGGTAACGGTTGGGGAGCCGGAAAGCTCCAGGCGGGAAAGTGTACGCCGGTACAGAGCAAATCCAGATTCAGATTCAATGTTTTTTCGTTTCAGGCGGACATCTATCTGCAAAAAGGCAACCTCTGTTTTCTGATTGTAAGAAATCAATCCTGCGGAGGTTTCCACTTCATTTTTTGTATCCCGCAGAACAGCATTTCCCTGAAAAGACGCTATTTCAGTTTCTCGGTCATACATGAGCCGGTCCGCAGAAAAAGAGAATCCTTTTTCGCTGTCTTCTCCGGTTATGGAGCCCTCGGCAAGAACATAGCGAAAGTCTTTCCCGGAAAGTTCGATCCGGCCACCGGTGATCTTCAGGGTTTCTATCAGGACCGTTGCGTTACCTTCAAGACTGGTGATGCTGTCTTTCTTGCCGGAAGTGCCGCTCATGGTGTCCGCGGAAAAAGAAATACGTTTCTCGGCTCCAACCGGGAACAACGAAAAAAGCAACAGAAGAGCAAGAAGGACTACCGCTTTATTCATGACTACCGATCTCCCCGTCCTGATCATCTGAGGATGTAACTATTACTCCGGAAAAATTATCCGAGAAAAAATAGGATCGACTAAGCGTATCGGCAAAAAAACCCGTCCCGCGAACCGTTGATCCGTCATCCTTGATTATTTCCACCACACCATTCTCCGGACCACATAACCGATGCAATTTTTTAACCCATTGCAAATCCGATGCACGCATGCGGATTCCATCGTCACGTACAAAAAATTCGGTGTCATTGCCAAGGGTATACACACCTTCGTCATCATCAAGCAGGAGCAGACCGGCTTCTCCTTCCAGTTCAATGGTTCCATCTTCAGCATATTCCATAAATGTAACCTGTTCCGCTGCCCATACCCGGTCTGCATCATATACTTCCAGAATGGCCGCACTGAACACAACTGATTTTTCCGCCACCTCATAGCGAGAGGCTTCCGCATTAAGCATGATCAGCTCCGGAGCGTTGGTTCTGGAAAGCGCTTCATCACGATAATCAAAGGAACAGGAGAAAAAAAACATGCATCCTGCTGCTGCCAGGCAGAGGCGGAAGACAACGCGCATCATGGGATCACTATATCCTCATTCACCGGTTTCGTCAAAACATCCACCCTCATTGACAGGCGGATTAAGAGGTTTTAGACTTTGGAAGAGACCGTGAAAAGCGGGTTCAGGAG
>CAZVEL010000012.1:0-2422 GCA_964626305.1 uncultured Treponema sp.
CCCGGCGGGGGGGTAGGGGCCCGCCATAAAAGCAGGGACCGGGGTAATACCTCGATATCGGTGAGAATGGTGGACCCGGTTGTGGTAAACCCGGACATCGATTCAAAAAAGGCGTCGGCCGGGGTGAGGGAAAATCCGGCAAGGTAAAAGGGAATGGCGCCAAGGAGAGCGGCAGCGAGCCAAGAGAGGACGACAAAGAGGTATCCCGAACGTTGGGACAATTCCACCGACGTGCTTGATACAATCAGGGAAAGCACAAAAAGAAACGCACCCGCGGCAACGGGGATGGTGAAAATATCAATTGCCGCTCCGGCCTCCCCCATGAAAATGCCGGCAAGCATGCAGGCCAGCATAAAGAGCGCGACAATGGAAAGAAGTACCGAGATGGCCCGGAAAAGCGCCCTAGCTTCCATCGGTACCGCCGAAGATATGTTCCAACGCGGCAATATGCTTCTTGTGGGTCACAAGGCCTATTTCGTCCCCGCCTTCAAGCAGGGTATCGCCGGTCGGAACTACCAACTCACCTTCTTTCATGACAAAGGCAAGCAACACTTCCCTGGGCAATTCCAGATTCCTGAGCGTCTTTCCTGTTACCGGAGAACTCGGACTGATGGTCAGGTCGACGATTTCAACATCGTCTTCATAAAAATCATAGATGGTTCTGATATGCGCCTTTCTCACCGTCTCAAGAACGGCAGAGACTACCGCGTCGTTTGAACATATATAGGAATCTACGTCCATGCGGGTACCGAGATGGAGGAACCGGTGGTTGGTCGTTATGGCGACGCTTTTCTTCGCACCGAGCGACTTGGCAAGCTGGGCAATAAGAATGTTTTCCGCCTGGGATGTTCCCGCGGCAACAAAGAGATCCTGACGGGCCACGCCCACTTTCTCGAGAATCCCTTCATCAAGACAATCCACATTCTGGATGGTTATCCCCTCATGGATATGTGCGAGACGGGTACACTCCTCGCCCCGTGCGTCAAGAATGGCTATGTTGGGTTTTTTACGGAAGAGTTTCTGTATGAGCCCGCCTTCCCGGGTATTGTCCGGATGCTGCAAGAGCTCGAGAAGCCGCTCCCCGATCCGGGTAATACCGACGATCATGATTTTCCGGGCAGTATTCTCCAGTCCTTGAACCGGACCGAGGAGGTCATTCAGGGAATCAGGAGTACCCAGAACATAGAGCTTGTCGGTTTCCTCGATGCGGCAGTCGCCCTTGGGTACCACAATCCCGCCTGAACGTACCACGGCCGCTATGAGAAAATGCCGCAAGGTGCTTTGACGAAGCTCCCCGAGCGTCTTGCCGACATACTCCGGGAAAACCGGCGCGAACACGGTCCGGAGCTGTAGGGCGCCGCCGTGAAGCGGAGTGACCGAACCGGCGAACCCCTCATGGAGAATGTCCGCGAGAACCCGTGCCGCTTCCATGGCCGGATGGATCAGATAATCAATTCCGAAAGATTTTTGCTGAACAGGCGAGAGCGCGCTGTAGAAAGGTGTTTCCACCCGCACAATGGTCTGGGTTTTACCCGATTCCGAGGCGACCAGACCGCAGGAGACAATATTTACCGCATCACTTCCGGTGAGTGCGAGGAACCAGTCGGCAGATTCCGTATTTGCGAGCCGGAGCGCCTCGGGGCGTGACCCGTCATCGTTAATGACGAGGCAGTCAAGTTCGTTATCGACCCGTCGCGCCGTTTCAGCATTTTTTTCAATGAGAACCACATCCCGTTTCTCTTCGATGAGCGCGCGGGCGATGGAAAGGCCGACCATGCCGGCTCCGACAATAACAACTCGCATAACGGCTAGTATAGATGAAGAAAGACCCCGGCGCAACCGGGCTGTATCAGGCTAATCCGCCCGATAATGGCAGCCAATCGACTCTTCCCGGTGTATTGCCTGGGACACAATGATGCGCGCGGTCTCCACCGCATTCCTGAGTTCGATGATGTCGCGGGTGGGAACCGCTTCCCGATAAAAACTGGTAATGCGGTGCGCATGGTAGTTGAGGTCTGCCTGGGCGCGGGCTAGCCCTTTCCGGGTACGGACGATTCCGGCATGATTCCACATCGTCAGTTTTATGTACTTCCAGTCCTGATAGATCAGGGTCGGCTCGAAGGTTTCCGCGCCGGCGGGAATTTTCCAGTCCGGGATCGCCGCACAGCGGTCGGCATAAGCGGAATAGCTTTCAGCATTTTCAGGTGAACACCCCGTGTTTCCGGCAAGATGCGACGCGGTTTTGAGCGCGCCATAGAGACCTTCGAGCATGCTGGTTGAGGCAAGGCGGTTTGCGCCGTGAAGTCCGGTACAGGCAACCTCCCCCACCGCGTAGAGGCGCTTGACCGACGAGCGGCCGACATCATCGACCCGGATTCCGCCGCAAAAATAATGCGCGGCGGGGGCTATTGGAATCGGCTCC
>CAZVEL010000013.1:0-5578 GCA_964626305.1 uncultured Treponema sp.
GTTTTTTTGTCCGTAGGAACGCAGATACACGGCTTCGCGGAGCGATTCCAGATTCTCGAGATGATCAAGCCATTTCCGGTCAATAGCCTGAAGGTATTGAAAACGGATAAAGGAATTGACATTCTCTTTTCCGGCAAGCCGTTCTTTTTCTTCAAGTTCTCCTTTGAGTTTCTCGAGTATGGTATTCGCGGCGGTTTCGGGTTCATTGATACACAGTGATTGTTCATCTTCGGTGAGGCTGTAACCAAAGGTGGTTTTAATATATGAGGCCAGATTTGACAGGGCTTCTTCACGGTTTTTGCGGGACGAGCTTGCACATTCTTCTATGGCAACGTCGAGTGCCTCTTCTGCGGTTGAAAGTATGCGGGCTGCAAGATTGTTGTCGTCCAGAATGCTGTTGCGCTGTTTGTAAATGAAGGTACGTTGTTCATTGAGTACATCGTCGTATTCAAGGAGATGCTTTCTTATCTCATAGTTGCGCTGTTCTACCTTGGACTGGGCCCGTTCTATGGATTTGTTCAGCCAGGGGTGGTAGATGGGTTCTCCATCGGACATGCCGATTCGTCCCATGAGTCGTTTGAGGTTTTCTCCGCCGAACATACGCATGAGGTCATCATCAAGGGAGATGAAAAAGCGTGAGCGTCCAGGATCGCCCTGGCGTCCGGAACGGCCGCGGAGCTGGTTATCGATACGGCGGCTTTCATGGCGTTCGGTTCCGATAACATAGAGTCCGCCAGCTTCTTTTACTTCACGGTAGTCATTCTGCCATTTTTTGAACTCTTCTTTATAAACACGAAGGTATACTTCTTCTGTTGCTTCAGTTCCGGCACGTTTTCGTGCGCGGTATTCCGGATTGCCGCCGAGTTTGATATCGGTTCCGCGGCCTGCCATGTTGGTCGCTATTGTTATGGCACCTTTCGATCCGGCCTCGGCAATAATGAGGGCTTCTCGTGCGTGGTTTTTCGCGTTGAGTACTTCGTGGCGTATTCCCCGTTTGGTAAGCATGCGGGAGATGTGTTCTGATTTTTCGATGGATACGGTACCAACAAGGACCGGCTGGCCCCGTTTGTGTGCGTCTTCAATTTCATCGCACAGGGCGTTCCATTTATCGGTTTCGTTCAGGTAGACAATGTCATCTTTGTCTATACGGGCAACGGGAAGGTTGGTGGGGATAACCACAACATCAATGCCGTATATGCTGTTAAACTCTACGGCTTCGGTATCTGCGGTTCCGGTCATGCCCGAGAGCTTGTCGTACATGCGGAAAAAGTTTTGAAAGGTTATGGTCGCCATGGTACGGTTGCGCTGGGCAATACGGATTTTCTCTTTTGCTTCAATAGCCTGATGCAAGCCGTCTCCGTATCGGCGACCTTCAAGTATACGACCGGTAAATTCGTCTACAATTTGTACCTGGCCTTCCTTGACGACATAGTCTACATCTGGTTTATACATCTTGTGGGCCCGTACGGCCTGGGTGAAATAATGGATGTATTCAAAATTTTGTTCTTCAAAAACACTGCCCGAGATGAGGTTGTGCTTTTTAAGAAGCTCTTCGATATGGTCCATACCCTGATCGGTGAACGAGACTTTTCGGTTTTTATCGTCGAGTGTGTAGTCACCAACCACGGGTTCGCCCTGAAGTTCGTCGGGATATTCACCGGTTTCAGGATTCTTTTCCACTTCCACGAGCTGGTTTACGAGCTTGTCCACGTCGAATACGCGGGCGGTGTCATCTTCCGCGGAACCGGATATGATGAGTGGTGTTCGGGCTTCGTCGATCAGGATGGAGTCAATTTCGTCAACAATGGCGTAGGAAAATTCACGTTGGGTCCAATCGTCGTGGGACCATTTCATGTTATCACGGAGATAGTCGAAGCCGAGTTCATTGTTCGTGGCGTAGGTGATGTCGCATTCATATGAACGGCGGCGGGTCGCGTTGTCCATGTTGGAAAGAATTGAACCGACTGTCACTCCAAGATAGGAATAAACAGGACGCATCCAGTCGGCGTCGCGTTCGGCAAGGTAATCGTTTACGGTCACAATATGTACACCGCGTCCGGTAAGGCTGTTCAGATATGCGGCGGAAACGCTCATGAGGGTTTTACCCTCACCAGTCTTCATTTCAACGATCTTGCCGGAGTGAAGAACGATTGCCCCGAGCATCTGTACGTCGTAGGGTCGTTCTCCCAGAACCCGTCGAGCAGCTTCGCGTGCAAGGGCAAATGCTTCGGGTAGAAGATCATCAAGGGTTTCTCCGGCGGCGAAACGACCGCGGAACTCTGCGGTTTTTTCACGAAATTGTTCAGCAGTAAGCGAAACCGCCCATGACTCACGGGAGTTTATCTGATGCAGAACCGGAAGCAGCTTTTTAATGTCCCGTTCATGCTGGGAGCCAAAAATCAGGCGGATAATCGTGTCAGTAATCATTGCTACATAGTACTAAATGTCTTCGCTGTTGACAAGCAAGGAAATCAATTCTAACCTGTTTTCCGGAGGAACGCATGAACCCGGTTATCGCAACATTGGCAGCAGCACTTTCTATTCTTTCGGTGTTCGTATCGGTTACCGGTTGCACCGGGGACTCACGAAACATCCTGGAGCGGGAAAAGCTCTTTTCTCTTTCATATGGGCGGTTCGAGGATGAAATAGATCTTTTCAACCTCGATTCAGGCTCCGGCGGTACGGATACCCAGATATTCATGCGGGACGGTCTCATTTATATCGCCAATTCAGGTGCAAAGAAAATCCTGCAATTTACATCCTACGGCGATTTGCTTTCTGTATACTATAATCCCGATACAAATCCGGTTCCATCCTTTGCCGGATCAGATCCTGGAGACGGTACGGCAACCGCCACAACGCGGAAAGCTGTGGCGTATCCATTCAATCATCCCGTATTTCTTTCGGTGGACATGCAAAAACGTCTTTTCGTTGCTGATCAGCTTCCTCGCGAACGGTTCGAATATGACAGTGAACAGCGGGTAATTCTGCGTGATGTGGTTCTCCGGTTTAATCCCGACGGTCAATTCCTGGATTTTCTCGGACAGGAAGGTCCGGGCGGGACTCCGTTCCCGCCAATAACAGCGCTCCACACAAACGTGCGGAACGAGCTTGTGGTTGTTTCGAAAACACCGGATACCACAATCGTGTTCTGGTTTGATCGTGATGGTTCACTCCTGTACCAGATTCCCGTATCGGTCAATACGCTGCCGTCTACCTACCCGGAAGGCACAAAATTCTTTTCTTCGCTGGACCGGATCGTGATGGATTACAGTCAACTGCGTCTGTACATGAAAATTGATTACTATACGCCCATTGTGGACCAGTCCACCGGTGCGGATGCCGGAATTGCCTATGATACCAGTGCAATATACCCGTTTGACATTGAACAGGGCGCGTATGGTGAACGGATCGATATTCCGTTCTACGAAGGAGTGGACAAGGATAGTCAGGGTACGTTTACGTACAAGAAACCCTATGTTTTTCTCGGTGTCACTTCCGGGCAGTGGTTTTTCTTTTGCACTCCGGTAGACGAGGGGTATCTGTTTGAAGCAATGGACAGCAAGACAAGCAGGGTACATCAGCGACTCCTGCATATTTCGCCCGATGAACTCGCGTACAACGCGCTCATGCTTTCGGATGATGGTATACTGACTGCGTTGCTTGCTTCGGAACAGAATGCTTCAGTTGTTTGGTGGCGGACCGATTCATTGTTGGGAGAAATCCGCTGATGCGTGAAACCCGGGATCCTGAAAAATCGGATATAGTATTCCATTACGACCGCGAGCGGCGTCTTGCCAATGCGCCTGAATCAGTACGCAGGGCACATGAACAAGGTCCGCCAAGGCGCCCCGGGATCATTCGTGGACTCACGGCGACTCCCGGTTTGAGAAGCATCTTTTTCGTTATATTTCTTCTTTCCGTTATCATTACCGGAATAGGTATTTTCGGCACACCGCAAGGGTATACCAAAGTAAACGGGATTCCCGTAAGCCTGAAAGCACTCAATTTTGACGATCAGATCTATTTCACCCTGAATTTTCTGCCCGGAGAAGACGCTGGATCGGCGAGAATTCGTGCGGAAATATCCGCATTGAATGAATCCGGAATGACCCTGAACCAAATGGAGCTCAACGGGGTGTATACTGGAAGCAAGCTGGTGCTACGAGGCGTTTTTCCCGATTATGAGGCAGTAACTCTTTCAGCAGATATTCATGCGGGAAATTCATCCGTAACTACCAGTGTTTCAGTTGACCGGAAGTGATCTATCCACTATCTTTTGTGGTAACAGGAGAGAAAAATGTTGCAGTTTTATTTTCTTTCGATTCTTCTCAATGCCGTAACCGGCCTTGTTCTGCTTTTTGCTGATTCGTCCCGTCGAGAAGAAATGGAATCCCGGAAAATTCCGGAGATTGCCTATGATGAGACATTCCGTCTCGTGTTGGGGATTCTCACCAGTATCGTGGGATTTTTCAAGCTTCTTACGGTTGTACGCGGTGATGTACCGATTGTTGGAGATCTTTTCCCCGCCGTTGCGGGAATGGCCGCGGGATTCATGCTTCTGCATGATTACTACAAGAACCGTTCCGCGGTAAGTGATGATACTGTTCCTTCAATGGTACAACGTCTTGTTGCCGGAAGACGATATATCGGCATAATCGCACTGGTTTCAGCCGCAGCCCATTTTCTGTTTCCAACAGTACTCTTTCTTTAAGGCTGATGAATAAATCCATTGCAGGGATTATCTACAAGAATGGTCTGTTTCTCGTTGGACGCCGCATTGCGGGCGGTCAGATGGGTGAAAAGTGGGAGTTTCCCGGTGGAAAGGTTGAGCCGGGAGAAACTCACGAACAAACTATCGTTCGTGAGTTCGGCGAGGAATTCGGACTCGATGTTACGCCGGGGGCGCTGCTTGCAACCGTTCGTTTTGAAAACAACACCGGACCGGTTGATCTATATGCTTACCGGGTCTTCCCCTCTCTGGATGAAAAGGTTACCCTGAGTGAGCATACTGAGCTCACATGGGCTACTATCGACGAAATTGAAGCCATGGATCTTGTTGATTCTGATCGTCTGCTGGTTCCTGTTCTGAAAAAAATGGTGTTTGAATGATCCGTGTTGTCGGCTCCCTGCTGTTTCTCAGTCTTTTTCTTTCTTGTTCACCAAAAAGGGATATTTCCAGTATTTCGCTTGATTCTTCACCAGTCATTTCCCGTGAGCAGCGTGTTGCTTTGGTAGTGGATCCGTACATTGCGCTCAGGGATAAACCGGGAAATGACGGAATAACGATTGCACATGCGCGCCGCGGAGACGTCTTTATCGTTTCGGGAAAGCGTATAGAAGAGACTGCCGGTATCCGAGTGTTATGGATAGATCTCGGATCAGGCTGGGTTCAGGACAGTTCGCTGCGTTTTTATTCATCCGAAGCACGGGCCCGTGCCGCCGGGAGGAGTCTGAAAGAGGGTTCCGATACGAATTAAGTACCGCTGAACAGGGGATCTTGTAGTACTGCTACCAAAATTGTTGAAAAAAATCAGCTCTTTTTTCCCAGCTGTCCGCAAGCTCCGCCGATAGTTCT
>CAZVEL010000014.1:0-2777 GCA_964626305.1 uncultured Treponema sp.
GTAACCAAATACGATGGAAGGAATCTGGGGACTCGCCATAGAGCCGCTTTAGGATTATCTGAGCAAATTGATGCTGTTGTGCTTATCGTATCCGAGGAAACCGGCGCGATAAGTTTGGCCTATGATTCACGGCTGTACTATGATCTTGCCTCCGCGGAAATAACGCGACGGCTGGAAGAATTGCTCGACCTTGGAAGCGAAGGCTCACAAGCGGAGGACACCGGTAATGACGGTAAAGAACTTAACTGACAAGCTGCTCGAGAACTGGCCGGCAAAAATTATTTGTCTGACGCTAGCACTGCTGTTGTTCATGTTTTACCGCATGTCCACCCTTGAGCAGCGTGTTTTTTCCGTTCCGGTACGTATCCAGACTAACGGGGAAATGGTTCCGGCTGCGAGTTATCCACGGACGGTAACCGTCCGGCTCCGCGGTGAAACGGACGTTTTATATCCGATAGAAGAAAAAGACATTTCGGTATATTTTGACCTGACGAATCTTGAACGGGAAGGGGAATTCCGTATTCCTCTCCAGGTTCGGATATCGGGACCTGTTGGTGATAGTTCCGTGCTGGAAGCAACAGTGGAACCGGCCGAAGTAACCATGCGGGTCGAAAACCGTAGTGTCAAGAAAGTACCCGTCGTACCGAGTTTTACTGGATATCCGGAGGCGGGCTATGAATTTGATGGATATCTGATTAACCCCGTTTCAGTGGAAGTGAGTGGACCCCGGACTCTTGTAGACAGTATTGAAGAGATGCTTACCGAGCCGATAGATCTTTCGGGAAGAAATGCCGGATTCGAAGGGTCTGCCCTCTTGGTAAACAGAAGCCCGCTCCTGCAGGTAAGCAGCGGCGGTACGGTTGAGTACCGGGTACGAATAACCCACACCATTATAACAAGAACATTCACCGACGTTCCTGTTGTACTTGAGGGGCTTGATTCACGATTTGAGGTTGTTGAAGACATTGAAGCCGGCAGTCTGACTGTTCGGGGACGCCAGATTGATCTTGCCGAAATAACTGTTCCTGAACGGGCCCTTCGTGTTAATGCACGGAATATTACGTATACCGGGGTGTACAGCCTGCCGGTAACCCCCGTACTTCCGGACGGTTTCGAAACCCTGGACTATTCACCGCGTGAAATACAGATCTACATTTCAAGGAAAGAAGAATGATTGTCGGTGTTGGACTGGATGTAGTACATGTTTCCCGGCTTGAACACTGGAAAACAGTTCCCGGACTTCTGGACAGGTATTTTCATCCGGAGGAACTTGCGGCTGCCCTGAGCAGGAAGAGTTCATCAACCCTTTCCCTTGCGGCCCGATTTGCCGCAAAAGAAGCTTTCGGAAAAGCCATCGGTATAGGGCTTCGGGGTATAACGCTCAAGAATATTCTGGTTGTAAACAATCACAACGGCAAACCTTCCATGCGTCTTTTCGGAAATGCAATGGAAGCCTTTACCCGTTCAGGCGGTGAAAACATACACCTGAGTCTTACCCATGAACGAGACAATGCACTCGCTATGGTGGTAATAGAAGGAGTTCCCGTTGACGAAGAAAAGTGACAGAAAAGGTGCAATAACATTTTATTCAAAAGAACAGATTGAATGTCCAATTTGCGGTGCAAAATTCAAGCGTGAGGAACTCATGTCCGGCGGCGGACGGATGATTGCCGGAAAGCTGACGGATGAATTGCACCGCCTGTATGAGCCATCATCGAAATACGGGGAGATTCATCCACTGATCTATACACTGACGGTCTGTCCGAAATGTCATTATTCCGCGTTTCCTAATGATTTTAATATTCTGGACAAGGAAAGCTTGAACCGGATATATGAACACATGCAGGACCGGTATGAATCAATCCGCCATCTGTTTTCAAATATCAATTTTTCCGGTAACCGGGGATTGCCGGAGGGGGCGGCCTCGTACTATCTTGCCATGCTCTGTTATGAATTCGTGGACACGAAATTTTCTCCCACGATAAAGCAGGGGGTGTGTTCGCTCCGGGCCGCCTGGCTTTTTGCTGAGCTGGCAAAGAAATATCCCGAAGAAAACTACGACTACATGGTTACCCTGCTCTACCGGAAAGCCTACTTTTTTTACCGGCGGGCGGTGGAGCTTGAAAGCACCGGAAAGGAAATGATTGCGAACATGAAATCATTCGGTCCCGATGTGGACAAGAATTATGGGTACGACGGTGTTCTCTATCTTTCCGCGCTTCTGGAAATGAAATATGGGTACCGTAATGATGCCGAGCAGCGAAAAAAACTCCTTGCACAACAGCGTCGATCCCTGGCCAAGATGTTCGGTCTCGGAAAGTCATCAAAAACAAAACCAGGGCCGATCCTTGAGCATGCCCGAACCCTCTATGAGAACATAGTAGCTGAACTGAATGAAGAGGAAGAGGGAGATGACGAGGACTGACTTGATTGAACGGAATATCGTTCTGCGCATTTCGTATGATGGAACGGGATTTGCCGGCTGGCAACGCCAGAACGGTGCGAATGCCGGAAAATACCGGACCGTACAGGAAGAAATAGAAAAAGCGTTGGAAAAAATGCATGGACATCCGGTTCCTCTGACCGGATCCGGCAGGACAGATTCCGGGGTTCATGCTGCCGGACAGGTTGCCAATTTTTTTACTGATATTCCCTCGATTCCCGAAGAACGTTTTGTGCCGGCTCTCAATTCCATGCTGCCCCATGATGTACGTATTCATGAAGCGAGAATCGCGCCCGGGGAATTTCATGCCCGATTTTCGGCCCGTTCAAGAACG
>CAZVEL010000015.1:0-5121 GCA_964626305.1 uncultured Treponema sp.
TGGCTCCGGTACGAAGCCGGATGTTCGCGGCTCCGGCCTGAGAGTAATCCATCCGGGTTTTTCCATTTTCATGGGTCAATCGGCCTGCGTACTCTTCAAGACGGATTTCCTTGATCGGGATGCTTTTTTTTCTGCGATGAAATTCAATTTCCATGAATCCGTCGGATGCAACGGCAACAGATGCGCCGTAGAGGCTGTATCCATCCGGAAGAGAGGGGCTACCATGCGGGCGTTCCATCGGAGCGGATGAGGCGAGGGTACAATCCAGTGCGTGGCTCAGGGTGTAGGCTTGCCGGACTGCGACAGGGTTAATGACGGGTTCTGCGCCCGGTTCGCGTCGGCAAACCGGACAATTTGTGTTGTTTTTGCCAATAAGGCAGGAGCAGAACGCTTTTTCCCGGGTTGGTACGAGAATTCTTGCTTCTAAAAACACGTGAGCCTGATACATATCCCCTCCACGGAGTTTTTTTCCATCGGAAATATATAATTTTAATCCGATTTATGATATACTTGAAAATTGACGCCCCGTAAGGCAAAAGGAGCGAAAGTGAACAAGCGAGACTTTCCCAAAGTCCATTTCTATGACCAGGATTTTGTGGACGTATACGACCGCAGCTGGGCATGGGTTCAGGACTACTGGGTTATTCCCGACAAGAAAAATCTATCACCTGAGGGATATTTTATCTATCCCGAGGGGGGAGAATCAATACTCAATCAATACGAGACCATTTTCTCCTCGTTTTTTTTCGTGTATTCAAATCGGAATTACCACGCGAACCAGAGCTTGGACTTTTTCTATCAGCACCAGGAAGAAAATGGTGCCATTCGATGGAAATATAACCTGTTGACCAGCGAACCGGTGGTTTCACGCGACAACCCTGAGGGCATTGGTATGCCGTTATTTGCCTGGGCTGAGTATAATCTTTTTCACAAATCCGCAAACAAGAAGCGGATTAAAGAGGTTATGCCGGTTTTACAGCGTTACATGAGCTGGATAGACGATACGTTTAAAAAACCGAACGGGCTGTATAAAGTACCGCTTGCGGCAACAACCATGAAAAACTCCCCCCGGAAAAAAGCCGCGTATCTGGTTGATTTCAATACCGCGCTTGCGATCAACGCGCTGTACATGTCTGCGCTCGGTGATATTCTGAACGACAAGGATCTGAGCTTTCAGTACAAACGAATGTACTTTTCGCTCAAAACCCGTATCAATTCTCTCATGTGGAATCAGAAAACCGGATTTTATCATGACATCGACAGCTCCGAGGAAAGGCTTCCACAAAAAACCATTGCCGGATTCTGGCCGCTTCTTGCCGAAATACCCAACGAGGACAAGGCAGACAAGCTGATTTCCCATCTTCATAATCCTAAAACTTTCGGTGTAGATCACCCGTTTCCCTCTCTTTCGGCGGATGACCCCGATTTTGATGAGCGGGGCATGGGGTACCGGGGGAGTGTTTTCCCGCCGTTCACCTTCATGGTTATAAAGGGTCTGGAAAAGTATCAGCGGTGGGATCTCGCCCGTGAATGCGCGATCCGTCATTTATATCATGTTCTTGATGCCCTTTCTCCCAATGGGGAGCACAACAAGGGCTTTCTCTGGGAAGCATATCTTCCAACAAAGGAAGGTCATGCGCACTGGCCGGGGAAGGAAGGGTTTCCCCGAAAGCAGTATCTTCCCTATACCGGACTGTCAACGATTACACTCATGATCGAAAACATCATCGGCTTGTTTATCAGTCTTCCGCGGAAAACCGTCGACTGGATTATTCCCAATCTTGAGGTTATGGGTATAGAAAACCTGAGTCTCAAGCGAAACCTCATCACCATTTTGTCTACCAAGAGCCAGCGGGGTTGGGAAATTCACATGGAAAGTGAAAAACTGTACTACTTTACCATCAATATTCTCGGACAGAAGAAAAAAACGTTGCCCATACCTTCCGGAAAATGCTCAATGCTTATTGATAAACTGTAATCGTAACACACGGTAGCGGGGATTGTATGCAAACACAAGCACGGCAGGATGCTGTAATTGAAATTGGATCAACCGGAATTCGTCTCCTGGTCGCGGACATAACCGCGTCCGGGGAATGGGCGGTAGTAGACCGTGCCGAGCGTGGGCTCGCGCTTGGTCGAGACGTTTTTACTTCCGGTGTAATTACCCGCGAGTCCCTGCTCCAATGTCTGACTATCCTGAACCGGTACCGTGAAATTCTTGCCGGCTGGGGAATTCCCGACGAGCAGGTTTCGGTTGTCGGCACGAGCGCTATCCGTGAGGCAAAGAACCGTGACATTTTCCTGGACCGTGTGGCGGTAAAAACCGGTTTCCGGGTTCATGTTGTGGATGGAATCGAAGAAAACCGGCTCATGTATCTGCTTGTTGAGTATGCGCTCAGCACTGCTTTTGACTGGTCTTTTGAAACCAACTCCATCATCATGGACGTTGGCGGCGGTTCAACCGAAATCATGCTGCTCAAAGAAGGCAGAATGGTTGCTGCGCACAGTTTCCGCATGGGCACGGTCATCATTGAGCGCCAGATCAAGGCGATGATGGGCTCCGAACACGACATGCGCCGGTTCCTGCATGAATACATGCGTACAACCGCAGAAAACCTGAACAATGAGCTCCGGATGAGCGAAATTCAGCAGCTGGTGGCAATCGGAAGTGATGCCCGCCTCGTTGCGCGAAGCATCGGAACACAGGTAACGGAGCTTCTTTCGGTAATAAGTCGCGAGGATTTTATCAAGTTTACCGAACAGGTTTCCCGTTATTCAGTGGAAGAAATAATTAAGCGGTTCCATCTGGGATATTCCGATGCGGAGTCCCTGGTGCCCGGCCTGCTGGAGTACACCTACCTGCTTGAAATGACCGCGGCTGAAACTGTACTCGTTCCCTTTTTATCTATCCGGGAAGGGCTTATCATTTCGCGTCTTTCCGGCGCGGATCATCTGGTAAACGAAGCGTTCTATTTGCAGGTTATTGCCTCTGCGGTGAACCTGGGTAAAAAATTTCATATGGATGAAGAGCATTCCCGGTATGTAACGAGGATTGCGCTCAAACTTTTTGACTGTCTGAAAAGCGAGCTTGCCCTGAACCGTCATGCCCGCCTTCTTCTGGAAACAGCGGCTATTCTCCACGATGTGGGTTTTTTCATCCGTCCAGGGGATCATCACCTGCATGGGCAATACATTGTGGCGAATTCGGATATTTTCGGGCTTAACCGGGAAGACATCCATATTGTTGCAAACCTGGTTCGCTATCACCGGGGTGAAAACCCCAGCCCCGCTCATACAGAATACTCATCCCTGCCGAGAACGGACCGGACCATGGTGCTCAAGCTTTCGGCGCTTCTCAGAGTTGCGGATGCCCTTGACCGGGGTCATTCCCAGCACATTGAGGATTTTGATATTGAACTGACCCGGGACACGCTTTTTCTCCGTGCCCGTGGTACGCATCATATCACTTTGGAGCGATTGGCCATCGAAGAGAAAGCCGGTCTTTTCGAGGATGTGTTCGGCTACAAACTGATCGTGGTATAAGGACAGACTGTATGAGCAAGAAGAAAACGAACTATTTTAACCGGGAATTGTCCTGGGTCGAATTCAATGCCCGGGTGCTTGATGAAGCGCTTCAGGATTCGCTTCCGTTACTTGAACGTCTCCGTTTCCTCAGTATTGTTTCCTCCAACTTTGATGAATTTTTCATGATTCGGGTCGCTGGATTGAAGACCCAGCAACGAACCCGGCCCGATCTCCGGGATGCGAGCGGAATGACGGCGGGTGAACAGCTTGTAATAATCTCACGGCGAGTCCATGAGTTAGTCAGTACGCAGTATTCCTGTCTTCTGGATTGCATCCTGCCCGGACTTGCCCGGGAGGGCGTGCGGTATACGGCGGCACCGGACTATTCGGACAATCAGCTGCGGTATCTTGAATCATTTTTCAAGCATGATGTTTTTCCGCTGCTCACACCACTGCGGTCTTCTTCCGACGGAGAATTGCCGAGCCTCGGAAACCTTCGGTTGCATGCCGCCTTTATGCTCCGTCATTCAGGATCGGTCCCTGATGACCAGCTGCACCGTTTTCTGGAAGTTACCGGCGCAGTTGAGAATTCTGCAGGTGTTTCCGGCGATGCCCCGGGTAATCTCGTAGCGATCGTACAGATACCTGCGGGCGTTCCCCGCGTTGTCTGGCTTCCTGATGAAGATGGCTGTCGGGTTTTTACCCTTCTGGACGATGTTGTCCTCGAATTCGCTTCGCGGCTTTTTCCCGGTTTTGAGATAACGGAAAGCCTTCTTTTCAAGGTGACACGGGACGCGAATGGTGCCGTGGACGAGGAACGGGAGGACGATTTCATAGCAGCCATTCAGGAAGTGCTGGACTCCCGCCTTTCCTCCCTCCCGGTCCGTCTCATGTGTACCGGAGACAGCCCTGAACTGCTTGATTATCTTACAACCGCCATGTCGCTTCCGGATGAAGATGTGTATCCGGTTGACGGGCCCATTGATCTTGCCACCTTTACCGATCTGGTGGTAACTCCCGGGCTTGAGCGGTTACGGTATGAGCCCTGGAAAAATTATCATCCGGTTGATTTCCCGGAAGATACACCTTTGTGGGACGAATTGAAACGGAAGGATCTTTTTCTTCATGTACCGTATCAGTCGTATGAACCGGTGCTCCGTTTTCTAAATGATGCGGTATCTGATCCCGCGGTACTTGCTATAAAGATGACCCTCTATCGTACCAGCGGCGATTCTCCCATTGTTCGGGCTCTTGAGCGGGCCGCCCGCGCCGGAAAACAGGTGACCGTTTTTGTGGAGCTGAAGGCACGTTTCGACGAAGAGCGAAACATATCATGGGTTCAGCGCCTTGAGGATGTGGGGGTTATTGTTGTGTATGGTATTGCCCGCCTCAAGGTTCATGCCAAAATTCTGCTTGTTGTACGGCGTGAAACTGACGGGACTCATCGATATGTGCATCTCGCAACGGGAAACTACAACGATCGTACAGCAAAATTTTATGAAGATATTTCCCTGTTTACGGAAAATCATGAAATAGCAAATGACGCCACAGTTTTTTTCAACATGATTTCCGGGTATTCGGGAATCCTGCATACAA
>CAZVEL010000016.1:0-4534 GCA_964626305.1 uncultured Treponema sp.
GTTTATTACCCAGGCCGGCGATCTGACCTTGTTCACGGAGCGCGGCTCGCTCAAATCAGGATTCCCGGTCACCATTCCCGGAGTATTTTACGCCCAACCGGTTTTTTGCGGCACCTGGTTATGGGCCCTTTCAGCCGGAGGCCGGCTCTACCGTATCGGACTTGACGGCCGCTATACCTGGACAGACATCCCCGATTTGACTGCAGAAAGCGCCGTGATCCAGACTCATGATGTTTCCGGCGACGGAAAGCCGGAAATCTTCGTTACCGGAGACGCAAATGCGCTCTTCGGTTTTACCCGCGAACTTGAAAAGCTCGAAGGATTCCCCCTTCCCGCCTGGGGAACACCATGGTTCGGAGACATAAACGGAGACGGTACAACAAATTGTTTCGCTGTCGGTCTGGATTACCGTCTGTATGGATGGCAGCTGCGATAGGAGGATTTTATGACACATAGACCGGTTACCCTCGCCCTGCTGGGAGCCCTGCTGGTTCTGATGAACTCATGCGCATCGCTGCAGCGAGACACCCTCGCTTCAACCGCTGACGAAGGTCTTTCCGGCGAAATTTCCGCTGTGGCCGAGGCGGTTGTACCCCTGGACGCGTCTGCCACAACGAGAGAAATCCTTGCAGCCCGGAACAAGATCCGCGAACTTGAACAAAAAGAGATAAAAGATACACTCTTTGAATCGACCCTGCTTGCCTGGTCAGGACGGCTCTTCCTGATTGAAGGGAAACGCCCGGAAGCTCACCGGGCACTCCGCCGGGCAAAGTCGCTGGCACCCGGAGTAACCGCGGTAGCGGTACTCGAAGCCCGGCTTGAACCTGACGCGGAGGACCGGCTTGCATTTCTTAATGCCTTCCGGGAAGTTGCGGATTCTCCCGCCGTCATTGAAATTGAGCGGGCCAGGACCCTCGGGGAATTGCGCCGATACCGGGAGGCGGTAGCCGCCTGGGATGCAGCCCTCCCCGCGCTACCCGCATATTACCGGGAAACCTACAGCACCTCCCGTACACAGGCATGGACCCTCCGGTCAATTACTCCGGATAGCGCCGAGGGCTCTGATACCCTCGCAACAAAACCTAAAATAACCCTGGACGACGCACTGACCCTTCTCCGCGACGAAACATCCCTTCTTACAAACATTACCGGCGGGTCCGTATGGAGTACCGAACGGTTGTACCGGGATCTGAACAACCGGGGAATAATTCCGGTTGACTCCCTGGGAACCGTCCGCCTGCAGGACCATATAACACGGGCACATACCGCCTGGATGCTGTGGCAGCTTAATGCGGACTACCGATCACAACCAGCACTTAAAACCCGGTATTCCGATCGGATCCGGACCCTTCCGAATCCGATAAGCCCCATACTCGATGTACCATACGGTTCACGCTGGTTTGATTCTGTCATGGGTTGTGTTGAATGGGAGTTCATGAACCTTCCGGACGGGAAAAATTTCTTCCCTGACCAGCCGGTTCCAGGAATATCCTTCATGGAAATGGTGCAGCGTATCAATTGACAAAACATTGACAGCACACCAGTCCTGCATTATCGTAATACTATGAGTGTTACACCGGTTTCCATAGACTTTCCCCTCCAGAAAGTACAGCTGGAAGCAGCCGTAAGCGTTCAGCGCATGGCACTGGACGATATGCGTGCGTACGGGGAAGTACTCACAAAGATGATGGATTCGGCGCAGGAAATTGCCGAGCAGGCAGCAGGAGAAAACATCAACATTCTAGTCTGATTTCGAATAGTGAAGGAGAAAACAAACATGCGCAGTTACCTGGTTGCAGGAATTATATTTACCATTACCGGACTCATTATGGTATTCGCTCCCCAGGGTTTTATCGGGGCAGTCGTTATCAGTCTCGGTGTAGCCGCCTTTGTGAGCGGGTTGTATACCTTTACCCGGTTCAGAACAGAGCTCGATGACCCGATCTTCCGCCGAACGCTTACCATCCGGGCCATTCTGGGAATGGTGATAGGAATCATCGCGATTATCCTTCCTCTGGCCCTTGCCGGAACCGTCTGGGTACTAACCGCCTACATTCTGGCAGCACATCTTATTATTTCGGCCGTGCTTGAAATTTACGCCGTAACCCGGATGAAAGAAAGCGGTCTGGACACAACCGGGTACCTCTATGAAGCAATTGCATCTATCGGTATCGCACTTATTTTGATCGTCTTCCCCGGAAGTACTGGAATCTTTCTGGTCCGTGTCGCCGGGATTCTTGTGGTTCTCACCGGAGTAGCCAGCATACTCCATGACCGGGGAGTCCTGCAGCGCTTCCGACGGAGCTGATCAGTTCCGGACAAGATTGATATACTTTGAATACAGGGTTATTTCCTCACGGTGACACTGCTTTTGTATACTGATATACTAACGCACAATAAAGAGGAACTGTCATGAATCCTGTACCCTTCAATGTATTGTTCGCAATAGTACTGGCTGGCGGCTGGCTTTCTGGCCGGCTTTTTGCCAAAATGATGCTCCCCTCTATTCTCGGAATAGTCATCTTTGGTGTCGTCTGTGCCGTTACCGCAAAAACCGCGGCCCCGCCGGTATTCTGGGAACTTGACCCCTATCTCAAATCATTCGCCCTTATTGTTATTCTTTTACGTGCAGGTCTCGGAATAAAACGAAAAACCCTCAAGCAAATCGGCGGTACAGCATTCCGGATGTCTTTCATACCCTGCATCACCGAAGGCTCGGCCCTCACCATACTCTTTCATCTGATGTTCGGATTCGGCTGGACGGTCTCGGCCCTGACCGCCTTCATGATCGCTGCCGTTTCCCCCGCAGTCGTGGTCCCTTCCATGCTAGACCTCAAAGAAAAAGAACGGGGCAAAAAAAATGAGGTGCCCACCCTCATACTGGCAGGCGCCTCGATAGACGACGTATTCGCCATAACCCTGTTCACCATATTTCTCGGCCTCGCCGCCGGCGGAGATGTCAACCTCGTCATGGCCGCCCTCTCGGTTCCCGTTTCCATTCTCGCAGGGATTGCCGCAGGCGCAGCAGCCGGGTTTCTCTTGTCCTGGTTTTTTTCCCGCCATCACGAATCAATCCGCGCGACCGAGAAAACCCTTATACTGCTGGTATGCGGAACCCTGCTGGTAAGTGTGGGGGACTATCTGCATTTTGCCGCCCTGTTGGGACTCATGACCGCTGGATTTGTCATCCTTGAACGTCATGAAAAAATCGCTCATGAACTGTCCCGCAAACTCTCCAAAATATGGGTATTTGCCGAAATAATCCTTTTCGTACTCATCGGATACGCGCTCGACCCTGAAGTAGCACTCGAAGCGGGAGGGAAAGGTATCATGGTAATAGCACTCGGGCTTGTATTCCGATCACTTGGAGTATTCGCGGCCACCGTGCGCTCACCGCTTAGCTGGAGGGAACGAATCTTCTGTGCGATTGCGTATCTGCCAAAGGCGACGGTCCAGGCAGCGCTCGGCTCAGTAGCTCTGAGCCGTGGCCTGCCTGAAGGAAACGCAATATTGGCAATTGCGGTTGTCTCCATACTCTTCACCGCGCCGCTCGGCCTTCTTGGCATACGATTCTTTGGCAACCGTCTTCTGAAAGCCGACGGAGACGAAGAACTGGATCTCAGGCAGTAACCGCCGCAAGTGCCTTTTCGTAATCGGGCTCCTGCTTGATCTCCGGAACCTGCTCGGTGTAAAGGACTGTGTTATTTTCGTCCAGCACTACAACCGCCCGTGAAAGAAGACCGGCAAGAGGACCGCTTGTCATAGTAACACCCCAGTCAGTACCGAACGTCCGGTCCCTGAGCTGGGAAAGCGAAATGATGGTATCAAGCCCTTCCGCCTTGCAAAACCGCTCCATTGCGAACGGAAGATCACAGGAAACCGTCAGGAGAACCGTGTTATCAAGAGAAGCAACATCGTGATCAAACCGGCGCGCACTCGCAGCGCACACACCGGTATCAAGACTGGGAACAATGTTGACAATCTTCTTTTTTCCCTTGAAATCCGCAAGCGTTACATCCGAAAGATCCTGCTTGGTAAGCAAAAACTCAGGCGCTTTGCTTCCAACCGGGGGTAATGAACCAATTGTTTCAACGGGCATGCCACCCAATGTAATTTTTGTCATAACAGCCTCCTAATGTTAGCGTAAGTATACATATACTTGCGCAGGAAGGCAAATTTGAGTACTGCTACCAAAATTGTTGAAAAAACTCAGGGGATTATTCAAAAAAGTCCGGGAAATCGGGGGCTGCATCGGTAATCACCCGTCCGTCAGGATGCCCTGCCGCTTCGGCAAGGACAGGATCAGGCGCAAAGAGCGACGGCCACATGCGGTTATTCACAAGCTCCGGACAGATCTTCATCCGGCCGGCAATCAGGTGTGCGACCGCCTCGGGGGAGAGCTCGCCCGGTGTGTTTTTTATACCGGCATAACGCCAGGACCAGAGCGTGCCATACATGGGGACAAAGGCCGTCGCTGTCGCGACCCGGGGGAAAACGGCGGCAAGGGTTTTACCGACACAGGCAAAGGCGGCCG
>CAZVEL010000017.1:0-4582 GCA_964626305.1 uncultured Treponema sp.
AAGGTCGAGGTGATTGGTCGGTTCGTCGAGCAGCAGCAGGTTCGGCTTCTGAAGCAGCAGTTTGGCCAGGGCGATACGCATCTGCCAGCCACCGGAAAACTCGTCCACCGGACGGGAAAAATCGTCCTCCGTGAAGCCAAGACCGAGAAGGGTTTGCTCCATAACCGTCTTGCGCTGATACCAGCCCGATTCCTCAAGAGCCAGCTGTACTTCGTGGTGTTCGTCTGCAAGCTGGAGTGCCTTCGCCGAGTCGGGTGGTTCAGCAACAAGCCGGTCACCAAGGGCCTCATACTGGTCAAGCAGGGCTTGTCCCCGGAAAAAGGCAGTTTCTACCTCACCAATGAGGGTTGTCCCCCGGTGGACAATACCGGACTGGGGCAGATACGAGATGCGGATATCCTTTTCCACTGCACGTTTACCGCTATCAGGTTTAATCTCTCCGCTGATGATCTTCATGAGCGTGGTTTTGCCCGAACCGTTTACCCCGGCAAGCGCTGCCCGAGAACCGGAGGCGAGATTGAGTGATACATCCCGGAGAATATCCCGGTCCCCGAATGCGAGGGAAACACGGGAAAACTGGACAAAGGCCATTACTGTACCCCGTCTGCTTCCGGTTCTTCAGGTGTAAAGAACAGAACAGTTGGATTCAGATCCCGGGAAACAACCACGGCATCTTCTATGTTTGCATCGTCAACCTGTTCAAGCTTCAAACCGTCAGAAGTCAATTCATACAGGAAATTGACCCGGGTGCCGGTTGCCTCAAATCGGAACGTCAAAACACCGGTATACCGGCTTTTCAAGGAGTCGGAAAGGAAGCAGCGGAGTTCGACAATACCATCGTCGCCGGATCCCGCAGGTATTACCGAAGGAGTGAGCAGCTGATATCCGCTCCAGAGGAATCGGTTGTCATCAAGGAACTGGAGAACTCCGTAATTACCGGAGGTAAACTGTGGTCCTGCTTCCTGTATGGCGTCAAAAATTGTCTGCCGGCGCTCCTGTTCTTCCTCAATTATTTCCTCGGGAGTCTTGTCAAGCGTTGTAAAGTAAAACACCTGGGGCATACCCCGATCATCGGTGTATTGGACAAGGAGGGCCGATTTCCGTCGGACTTCGGCAGTAAGCGATGTTCCTTCAAACCGATAGGTTCGTTCTCCGGTTTTCGTAATACCGGTATGTTCAAAAGTCTCAACTCCGGCAGCAGTGGCGATACGTGCCACAAGAGACTCCTCGCCAGGGGTAAAGCCCCACAAGGGTTGTATCCGATCAATATCCACCCGTTCTTCCGCAAGCATTACCCGATAATGGTCGGGATACCAGACCTGATCTACCAGATAGCTGCGATAGGGATCACTGCCGTCATCTTCCACAACTTCTTCTGCCGGGGCTTCATCCCGTTCATCAAAGAGCCGCAGATTATAAGAAAAACACCATCCAGTCGTTCCATCACCGGTCAGAACTTCGAACCAGTCGCCCTCAAGGGTAGAATTGCCGGCAATAACGGGTGCACCCTCTCCCTTGTCGACGATACGGATTATTTCGCCCTTACGCAGCCGGTACACCTGTCGGGCGGTATTTTCGGGATGTGCCCGGACAGGCAAGCCGTCTGTTTTTACCGTAGCGTAGGTGTAGCGGTATTCCTCAAGCTCCCCAGCAGCTTTGCGGGCACGGGAACGCGATTTGTACAGCGATATCTGCCACAGGGGTACTTCTATGCGGTCTTCCCGTTCAGGCCCGGTACCTATTACATACACACCGTCAATATTTGACTGAATATAAACAGGAACGACATCTCCGGCATGGAGGTCGCGTTCCGGGATCGACCAGGTTACTACTCCGTAACCGATGTAGGGAGAACAGGCAGAAAAAAACAGTACCGCCGAAAGAAGCGCAAAACGGGAGAGCACGGTGAAAAAGTGTCTGACGTGTACATTCATGGCACAAGAATACCCTAAGCGGGCTTACTTTTCAATCATTCGGGGGTTCGCATACACTGATACCGCCCAAAAGCACAGGAAAAACCGGAACGACTCAAGACGGTTCAATTCGGTATCCAGCGCAACACTGACAAGAAGCGCCGAATAAATCCCGGTTTTTCCCCGCCGGGTATCCAGAACCCACCGGACAAAGGGTCCGTCAGCATGCTGGTCCATGAGGAAGTCCATCATAATGGCCTGAAACTCCGGATCTTGACGTTTTTTTCGGGTAAACACCTCATCAAGCTCCTCATGTAGGAATACACTCATCCGTTCCCGTTCCCGCGTGTACTCTTCGTAGCGGTAAAAAAATCGCCGGGGAACCCCCATGAGGACAGAAAGGGTCAGGATGGTTTCATCGGCAACATGGGGCGGCAGATTCTCATTCCGGAGCAAATCCAGCAGGATGGGAATCGCCGCGGTACTGTTCCATATTTCCATAGCCTGAATTCCATGGACAAGTATGAACGGGTTGTTTGATGAAATAAGTACTTCTCCTGCAAGGAATTGCGCTCGTTCGTCACCGATTCGGGCAAGAGCGAGCATGGCCTCGGCCACGAGACGGTAATCGGGACTTTCGAGCGCTTTTCTGAGGGGCTGTGCGGCTGTCTGCACCCGGAACTGTCCGAGCAGACGGGCGGCAAGGGCCGCGGTGGAAAATTCACCATGTTCAAGCTCACAAAAAAGCGTATCGGTAATACGCGGGGTCAGCCGGGTCAGCCGGGTTACCGCCTGGAGGGCTTCATAGCGAACGGCAAAACGGGGCGAGTACAGATGATCCAGGAGTCTTTCCACCGAGATGCGAGAACCCATGGTTCCAAGCTCCGCAATGAGCCGGGTTTCCTTTACGGGATCCCGGATAGTATCCAGTTTACGAAGGAGAGTAAGTGCACGCATGTCCCGGGGAGAAAACAGCACGGCGAGAGAATCGCGTACATGAAAACTGCCCAGATTCTGGAGACGCTGCTGAAAGAGAATACCGCAAGCGGCAAGTACAACACACAGAGAGAAAAAAATGCGGTAGGAGGTAACCGCCGTCAAACCCAGGCCACCAAACAGGTCGAGAAGCGCGCCCCCCAGCACGGCACCGGTAACACCGGTCCCCCCCAGAATGAAGAAATAGAGCATGCTCATGTCCACAATACGGTTGCGTGGAATGGCGGCAAAGAAGTAGGTTTGCGCCGCACTCTCCTGACCGGCAAAACCGATATTGGTTACTGCGGAAAGGAGCGCGAGAAAAATAAGGGAAAAGGTCATGCTCCCGACTCCTGGCGCAAGAATCGCGAAAAGCAGACTCACGGGAATAATGAGGGAAAAGATGATGTACATGGGCTTGGCCCCGAGCCGGTCTATGACCAGACGGAGTACCAGCCCCATGAGAAGCGCACCGAGGATTGAGCAGACCGTAAAAAGGGTTAAAACCCCGTCACTCTGCCCATACACCGCCTTGCTGTATACAATGATGAAAGGGCGCGCCATACCGATTCCCAGGGTGAGCACGAAATAACTCAGCATGAAGTTCCGGATATTGGGAGTAGTCCATGCAAGTTTGAAACTTTCACGGATTGCGAGCGGCCGTTCGGTTGTTTCAAAAGTCTTCATCCCGGAATCGGGAAGACGGTAGAGCAGGAGGGATGCGACCGTACCGGATATGACACCGACAATCATGGCGGTATTGTAGGTTTCCACACCGCCACCGTTCCACAGTAAAAAAGCGAGAAAAAGGGTGGCAACGAGAGCCGTGGCATTATTCACGAGGGAAAGCCACACAATGTACTCCCCACGGTCCTTGCCGGTGGAAAGGATCCCTATTACGGGATTATTGGATATGAGGCCGATGCCGCGAAAGAAATTGAAGAAAAAAACAGAGACAATCAGGAGAAGGACGGCAACATCAATTGCGCCGCGTACGTAGAGGAAAGGTATGAACAGCAGGGGAATGAGAGAAAAATTCCGCAACATCCAGTTGTGGGCGAATGTTTTAACCAGTCCCCAGCGTTTAAGCCCGTATCTGCCGAGTGGAATGGAGAAGAATGAGAGCGACATGAACGCCCCGAGCAGTCCGATTACCGTACTGCTCGATCCGAGGAGCATAGCATAGAGGGTTATGGTATTACCGGTAACCAGTGCGAAGGAAAACGAGTTGATTCCGGAGAACGTGTCAAAAACCCGTCGTCCCTGTCTGATCCTGAATGCTGACAGTTGCTCACTCATGGGTATTCATTGTATCTTGAAGGTATGAAACAAACAAGCATACCCAACCGGACAGACGTTCCGGCGGAAGACCGCTGGAATCTCAATTCACTTTTTACCTCGGATACGGCGTGGGATTCCGCGCTTGAAGAACTCGCTCACGCATCTGCAGACATCGGTGAATACCGTGAGGTCTTCACCGGTACACCCTCCACCGGGGAAGCGCTCGCCTGCGTTACCCGCTACCGCGACGCCAACATCCTTTCCGAACGGCTCGGCAACTATGCCTTCCTCAATAAATCGGTGGACGAAGGTTCCGCCGAAGCTCAAACACGGGTAGGCCGGTACATGATGACCGCCAGCGCCTTTGACGCAGAGACGAGCTGGCTCGTTCCTGCCATTTCGGCGATTGATGA
>CAZVEL010000018.1:0-7092 GCA_964626305.1 uncultured Treponema sp.
GGAAGATTTCACGTCCGTCCGGGTCAAGGTTAATGCGGTACTGAAGAATGGCCGCGGGTTGTTCATAACGGGCTGTTCCGTTCGCAAGGGTTTCTTCCCGGATGGAATCGGGGAAAGAGAGACCGCCTTCACCTTCGAAGAATGCCCGCCGTGTCTCGAAGGAATCGGGAGCACGGTCGTGAAGAAAGGCGGTCAGGTCCTTGAGAGCACGAATCCGTGGCCAGTCTTCGAGAAGCTGGTATGGGCTTATTGACGAAGCAATAATGCCGCCCGCTTGGTCAGAATACGACGCGCCCTGGTTCATCCAGCTCAGGTATCCAAAGGGAATATAGGGATAGAAGGAAATCCTCCGTTTCCGGGTCGATCGGTTATGCACGTGTACTTCCCAGAGTTCTGCAGTGTCGTCCACCGGAAGAAAGACTGAAAGTGCAATATGGATACCGTCCTTTTCCGTTTCCCATCTGATATCCGAAAGACCGGGAGAAAAGAGAAAGTGATCCGGTTTTGCCCGTACTGGTTCGTGCGGTGCGGAGAAAAGGGTGCCGGAGTCCTCGTCCTTGCAATAGAAAAAACGCCCGGGATGATGGGCATACGTTTCCTGTTCAGGCTGACGGAATGTTTTTGCCTCGAGTACCGGAGGTCGGGTGTACGACGCGGTATCCTGCAATCGGTACTGGCAGGAGGCAAAGCCGCGGCAGGTCATCTGGAGCACCATGTCGGGATTCCACAGGAAGGCATCTGCGAGGGGAATACGGCTCGGTGAATCAAGCAAGAATCGGTCCTGGTCGGGTGTAACATTGTTCATGATGGGAGAAGTATGATGGTAAACACCCTGAGTCGTCAATGAAGAGTTTTGCTTTTTTGGACGTATTAAGGTTTCGTGACAGTCACAATCAATGTGCTAGGGTGGGGTATATGAATGAGAATAAACGACTGACAATTCAACTGGATTCCCTGCCGGATATCAGTAGTGTTCGGGATCTCGAACGCTATCAGTTCCGTGATTACGGACGCTTTGCCGTTTTACAGGATGGCCGGTTCTGGGTAGAGTCGCTGCATTCAAGCTATCCGGCAAATATGGAAACCGGGTGGTTCTGGGCAGTAGACCGGTCCGAGCGTTTGCTGGTTTCACCCCGCGGGGCAGTTATGGACGGAGAAAGCCTGTTTACCCGGAAAAAGCATATTCTGGCACGTCTGGTTGAAGAACTGGTACGAAAACGAATTCTCGCGCGGCCCCGGGCCATTATTACAGACTGGTAGCGAAAGGGCGATCCAGACAACCTTCCACCCGTTTTCTGCCGTTATGAAAATCGAAATATACTGCTGCCAGAATTGTTGGAAAAAACGGTTTTACAAGGTGTGTTGTATTTACGGCCGGTATGGTATACTGGTGCTCTCGGAGGTACGTTATGTATGAACCCTGGTTTGTCTGGGCGGTAATAGGAATTGCCTGTATCGGGATGGAAATGGTCATGCCCGGTTTTGTCATTTTCTTTTTCGGACTTGGGGCGCTGGTAACGGCCCTGTTTTCCCTGATTCCCGGCATAGATTCGATGATTTGGCTTCAAATTTTGATTTTTGTTACCTTTTCAATCGTATCCATCGTTTTTTTGCGTCGTCATTTTGCCCGGATTTTTGCCGGGTCAGTTTTTAATTCTTCCCGTGAATCCGTTGATGCTTCTGATACCGGAGAGATTGCCGAAGTAACGGATGCTATCGGTTTTTCAGGATCAGGCCGGATCAGATTCCGGGGAACCACCTGGAGTGCAACGTCTTCTGGAAACGAGATCCCGGTGGGGAAGCGTGTTCGCATAGTTTCCCGTAAGGGAATGGTTTATATTGTTGAACCGGCTGCAGAGGCACCGGTTACTACGAAGGAGAAATAATGTCTGTTTTTCTGGTTTATTTGACGGCATTTGTCGTCCTGGTTGTTCTGTTCAAGATTGCTGTTGTGGTACCGGAGCGGCAAGCGGTAATCATTGAGCGGCTGGGAAAGTATTCCCGTACGCTGTATTCGGGATTTCATTTGCTGGTACCATTTATTGATCGTATTGCGTACCGGCAGAATCTCAAAGAAGATGCGTTCGATGTGGATCCGCAAGTCTGTATTACATCGGACAATGTTCAGGTACAGGTAGACGGCGTACTCTATGCACAGGTTATTGATCCGGTCAAGGCAAGTTACGGTATTGAAAACTACCGGTTTGCAGTAACCCAGCTTGCAAAGACCACCATGCGCAGCGAGATCGGCAAGCTTGAGCTCGACAATACTTTTTCCGAACGTGTTGCGATAAACGACAACATCGTCCGCGCACTCGATGAAGCGTCGGAAAACTGGGGCATCAAGGTAACCCGGTACGAGATCCGCGACATTACGCCCACGAATACCATCCTGGAAGCAATGGAAAGCCAGATGCGCGCCGAGCGCATCAAGCGGGCTGATATTCTTTCCAGTGAAGGAAAGCGCGCAGCCCGTGTCAATGTCTCTCTCGGAGACAAGGAAGACGCCATCAACCGGTCGATGGGTGAAAAACAGCGCCGAATCAATATTGCCGAAGGTCGGGCAAAATCGATTGAAATTACCAGCGTGGCGAGTGCCGAAGGGCTCAACCTCATTGCAGAGGCGCTTTCGGTTCCTGGCGGAAAATCCGCGGTGGGTCTCCGTCTTGCCGAAAGTTATATTGACCAGTTCCGTGATACGCTTGCGAACTGTGATGTCTCGGTCTATCCCTCGGAACTTGCAGGGATTGCCACGGTCGCCGACATGATCAAGTCCGCGGGCAAGAAAAGCAGGGCAACAGAATCCTATGCTCAGTCTGCCACCAGGCAGGCAAAAGGAGGCGCAGAATGAACCCCTTTACTCCATTACTCGTATTACTGGCGATCTTTGCCTTTGTTGTTGTTGTTACCCTGTTCCGGAGCATCCGTATTGTTCCCAATAAAACAGCGCTCATCGTGGAACGGCTCGGAAAATACAACCGCACGCTGGAAGCGGGATTTCATATTCTCCTGCCGTTCTTTGACCGGGTCCGTTACAAGCAGACACTCAAGGAACAGGCAATTGATGTTCCGGCACAGGAGTGTTTTACCGGCGACAATGTGCAGGTACGTGTTGACGGTGTGCTCTATCTCCAGGTTATGGACGCGAAAAAGGCAAGCTACGGAATACGTGACTATGTAACGGCGACTGTTCTTCTTGCCCAGACAACAATGCGTTCCGCCATCGGTCTTCTTGAACTCGATGCGACCTTTGAAGCCCGGGAGAAGATTAACGCGACCGTCGTCAAAGCAGTAGATGAAGCGTCCGATCCCTGGGGCGTCAAGGTCACACGGTACGAGATCCAGAATATCAAGGTCTCGGATTCCATCATGGACGCCATGGAAGTACAGATGAAGGCTGAACGCGAAAAGCGCGCCGAAATAGCCCGCTCAATTGGTGAGATGGAGACCAAGATCAATCTTTCCAAGGCCGCCTATGAAGAAGCGGTAAACTTGAGTGAAGGCCAGAAGCAGCGGATGGTAAATGAAGCAGAAGGCGAAGCGAACGAAATTGTCGCTGTTGCTCGTGCTACTGCCGAAGGTATCCGCAAAGTTGCCGCGGCCATCAATACCAAAGGCGGTGAAGAAGCGGCAAACCTGCGTGTATCAGAAGAATGGGTTTCTGCGGTCGGCGGTGTCGCGAAATCCGGTTCAAAGGTTATGCTGAGCGCCGACCTTACCGATTTCCGTGACATGATTGGCAAAGCCACTACCATGATCCGGGAAAAATAGAAAAAAAGAAAAAAATTCGGTGGTAAAGTAAGCCACCGGAGCAAATCCTGCCTATATACCTCTTCGGGGAACATATGTTTCCCCGAAGAGGTTTTTTTAAACTATCGTCCCGGCTTGTTCCCGGGGAAAAATTCTTTGTCACCACACTATCACTCCATGAAACCTCAGCACCTTTCTACAAGGAGTGCCGTTCATGCAGTGTTCTTTTTTTCGCCGGAATTCCATTGTCGTGGTTCTTTTTATCGTCGCCTGGTTTATCTATGGGCAGGAATCATTTCCCTTTCCTGATCTGGAACTGTTCGATTCCTGTCTTGATCGTGCAGAATGTTCAGAGACGCGGGAAGAATGGACTGCTATTGCCCTTGAAGGGGAACGTATGGTTATGGCCCGCTGGGAGCAGGAGATACGTATTCTTGTGGAGACCGGACAAAATCCGGAAGTCCTTCAAGATGGTATTGAAACACTTCGTGAGCAACGCCGGGATATGCTTTCAGATACGAAGCATGAACGGCTTGCGGACTGGATTATGAACAAATTTGTCCGGGACAACAGTACCTTTGCCCGGAACGGATATGTCGGAATGATTCGTGATGAACGAAACCGTGCAATGTATGTATCGGAAGATGGCAGGATAGTGCGGGATGAAAAAGGAAATGCGACAATCCTTGCACTTGATTCGCCAGAGGCGTATGAAGACGAGCTCGCGGCATGGAGCGCGAATGCAAAGGAACTGCAGTCTGCATTAATTAACCGGTTGCAGAATGCGGCGGCTACGTCCTTTTGTGAACTCCTGGCATCGGAGGACGAAAAAGTCCGTCAGCTGATTGAAGCGCGGCAGGATATTGTCATAGCTGACCTGGAAAAATCCTGGCGTCGGCAGGGCGATATTCTGTTTCTTCTGGAACAATCAGAGTACCGGCAGTTCAGACTTCGGGATCAGTCTTCTCTCCGGCTTGCGAGTGAACGGCAGAGCGCCGAAGCACGTACGGATGAAATTCTGGAGAAAACAAAATCGTCCATTAGTGCAGGTCTTGATGCCCTGAAGAAGGGACTCGATGAAGAACCAGGAACCGTGGTGCAGAATGCCCGGCTTGTGGATGGAGATGAATGGCAGGAACTATTCCGCCTTGAACTGAACCGGGGTCTCGAACTCTGGAACGAAGCAGAAGAAGATCTGTTGATACGCCGAGTGGAATGGGAACAAAAAGCCGGGGAGGATCTTGTTGCGGGTATGGATGCCTGGGAACAGGCCCTGCAGACAATCCTTGCGGAACAACGTGTATGGCTTGTGGAAATGGATACGCTTCGAAAAACAGGGGAGGAACTATTTTACGCAGACTTCGAAGCACTGAGAATTGCACAACAGGAAGCCCTGGCAGAACTGGATGACGGTATTGAAGAGAATCGGGTGAATCTTGCCGAAGCGGTAGAAAATTCCGTGGGTAATTTGAACCGTTGTCTCGAAATGATGAATACGTCCCGTAACAGCATTGAGTATTGGCTTTCTTCGGTACCGGAAGGAACTTCATTCGACTTGAACAAGGTATCCTGGGATGAAACGGGGATACTCAATGCCCTGCTCGAAAAAATGACTTCCGATGTACTGGAGAGTGTTTGTGGAATTGCCAGTTTGACAACCAGGTATACCTTGAATGTGCAGAAGGAGTTGTCAGCCAGGATAAAAAAAAGTGTTTTGAAGAAGATTGACGCTATGTATGAAGACTACCGGGAGAATGAGATGCTTCAGGAGTATTTGAATACTGTCCGGAGCGGAAACCCGGAGCAATCGCTCGAATACTGGCGTACACAAATTTCCGAGTTCCTGAAACAAAATCTAACGGGTTCAATTGATTTCTGGTTCGAGGATTTCTTTTCGGGTGCAGTAATTGATGATGTGTTCAGTGACCGGAATATTTGCAAGATATTCGGATTTAAAAAACCGGAAGAACCGGACAAAGCTGATTACGACAATCTCAGTTCACAGGCGGCTGCTACTGCGTATGCAGCGGCCGTATACAACTATGAGAATGAGTTGCTTCCTGATTATCAGGAGAAGATAGAACGGTTTGGATCCATCTCACTTGAAGTGCTGTTTTCAGATGATCCTGAGGTAAAAGAGGATTTTGGTGATTTATCTGAATTCCGCCAAAACCTGAAAGAAAATATACAGGAAAAATACGATACCGTAATCGGGAAATCTCTGGAACGCAATGCGTATGTTGAGGCCTGGTTCTGGTTTGCGGATGTATATGTGCCATATTCCCGTATGGCGGAAGAACAACATGCCGATCTCGCGAAAACATATGGAATCATCGTATACGATACGCCAACCGTCCCTGATGAAGGGTTCGCGGACGATAACGAAAAAATTCGTGGTCCCATTGATGCACTGAACGAATATGGATGGGAAACGGTCTGTCTGGACGGCTACCAGCTGGAACTGGTTAAAGCACGTTCCGTAGAGGCTTATTGGGAACGGGAGGTTGAAGTTGCGCAGGCTGTTTGGGAGTATGCGGCAGATGAAACCAATTCGCGGGAAAGTGAAGCAATAACCATTGAAAACAACCGGATTACTTTGGAGAACTATACCAGAGCACTCGAAGACTATCAGGGAGCTGTTGCCAGCCTGGCTGCCATCAGTGATGCCCTGGAAGAGAGAAATGCGGACATAGCAGCATGCCGGGAGGAAATACAAAAGAAGCAGGAAGAGCTTACGCTTGCAAGAAATGAATTCACACAACTTATGGTCATGGCAAAACTGAATACCGCGGACTTTTATGTGGGACGGTTCCGCATCTGTTATGAGGACTTGTTGCGGGAACGGGGACTTCTGCCTGGTGGAGATTCTTCCTGGTCACCCGAGGATCTTGGCGCTGTTGCAGCGAACGCAATATCCGATGTTGAACTGATGCGTACGTCTTCCGCTCTCGAATCGCTTGTTCAGGGGAATCCTCTTGGTACACAGAGCGATCTTCCGCTTGGTACTCTCCGTGCTCTTGTTGAAAAGCTTCGTGGTTACGTTCCGGAAGATGATCTGGCAGATGCGATCGCCGGGGACCCTGGGAAATATCTTGAAGAAAAACTCGGGCTCTGGCGGGAGCATCCCTGGTATGCTGTGTTATGTACTGCCCGGGAGCAATGGATTCTGGATAATGATATGGAAGCGCTGAAAGAGATATTTTCAGAGGCCGGGCGGCAGCTTCTTGCCGGTGCGGAAGGAATGCTTGCCCAACGTGAATTGATGATCCGGACGCTCCTTGCCTCCGACAGTCAGGAACTTTTTTCCGGGATATGCTCATTTTGTGAAGGAGAAACCGCTCC
>CAZVEL010000019.1:0-3827 GCA_964626305.1 uncultured Treponema sp.
TAAGGAGGCATGATAAAAATAGTCAACCGGGAGTAGGTAGATTGGGTTATCCTGTCGGGAGTGTGCCGACAGAGGAAGGTTAAAGTTCGTCATTGTTAATGGTCCATTGAGACCGGTAAGGAGAATGAAGAGCTTTGACCGCATCATTCAATGGCCCGAGAGGCCGGATAGGAGAATGGATCCAATGTACCGAATAGACCTTTGTCGGAAAAGGGAGAAACGGAATGACTATCAATGCTGGAGTAGATCTTCACAAAACACAGTTTACGGTATTTGTGAAACAGAGCGGGAATCAGTTCGAGCAGTATTCAACTGATGAGGACGGGTATGCAAGATTTCTTGCTCGTATTAAACGCTGGATAAAGAACGGAATAATGGTTCGAGTCGGCGTTGAGTCAACCGGAAATACACGGTATTTCAAGAACCGGATGGAACAAGCCGGCGTCGAAGTTGTTGTTATCAATACTTTGAAGTTCAAGGTAGTAAATGAATCGGTCAAGAAAACCGATCGGCATGACGCTGCGACGATTGCCGAGTTTCTGGAAAAAGACATGCTTCCGGAATCGCGCTTGTGCTCGGAACAGAGCGAGCAAATCAGGCGTCTTCTGAAAGTCAGGACGACATTGGTCAGAACAACAGTGACGGTGAAAAACCAGATCCATGCGTTATTGACCGGCCTCGGAATGAAGGATACCAAGGCTTCGCTCCAAAGCAAGAGAGGGCGCCAGAAAATTCTGGACACCCTCAAAAAAGCGGATAACGAACTCGTGGTTCAACCGCTTTTCGATACGATAGAACAGCTTGAAAAAAGCGTCAAGAGTATTGAAGCGGAACTCGAGAAGTTGACCGAAGGCGACCGTACCGTTGAATTACTGATGACGATACCCGGTTGTGGAAAGATTGGTGCCTGGACGATTCGGGCGTTTACGGATGATATAAACCGTTTTGCGTCGGCCAAGAAGTATTCGGCGTATGCAGGACTGGTTCCATGGGTACAAAACTCGAATGAAACGATACACCATGGGAGAATTACAAAGCGAGGACCTGAAGAATTGAGAACCGCTTTGGTGCAAGTAGTGTTAGGAATGAGACGTTGCAAGTCGACCACTTCATGGCGGCTTATGGAACGCTATGTCGAGATGAAGAGAAACAAGGGAAGTGGTAAATCAATTATTGCTACAGCCCGGAAACTGTCGAGAATCATTTGGTGCATGTTGAGTTCTGACGAAGAGTTTAACTCGGCGCTAATGATAGACAAAAAAGTTGGTAGAAAAGCCGACTCGATGCGTATGGCTTCTGATAAAAGTGCATAAATCCGACGTCGTCGGATAGAAATATGAAATTGGTCAACCTCCCGGTTGACTTTTTATAGGAGTTTACCATGTATAGTTCATCACACCTGCTGAGAACCTGCCTCGTCGGATTGATTGCAGGAATCTTGCCCCTGTTATCCCTCCCGGCAGAAGGGCTGTCCCTCTACGGTTCTGTCTCGACGGAAGCTCTTGCCGGAATCAGCGAGCCGGACTGTGGAAATGGCGGTTTTGAATCGGAAATTCGGGTTATTGCAGAAACTGATTCCGGTTCGGCTGTAGTATTCCGCGGAGAGGCCGGAGTTCTGTTTTCGTACGGGCTTTCATCAAAACCGGCAATAGCCTTCGACTCAAATGCCGTTGCTCCCCCGACGGAACTCCCACCGGGAGATAACCTTCATCGGGATTTCTTTATTGACCAGGCCTGGGCTGAAACCAATCTTGAACTCTTTTCTCTCCAGGCCGGGATAATTCCGGTCTCATGGGGAAGCGCATATGTATATAATCCGGTATCGCGAACGGCTCCTCCATCAATTCCCGGGGAAGATATTGACCGGGTAATCGGACGGCCGGGCATCAAACTTTTTCTGCCACTTCCCGCCGGGTTCTCCGCAAAAGGGTATATTCTCGCCTCTCCCCGTCTTGCCGAGCCGGTACCCCATATCGCAGAAATCAAATATAACACCTTCCCGTACGGGGTAAGGCTCCAGTTTCTGGGTTCCTTTGCCGATTTCAGCCTGTACGCCCTTCGTGAACTGATGAATGAGGGAGATGCCACCTGCTGGTTCGGCGCTGACAGCACCCTCGTTATTGGCGACATAACCATCTATGCAGAGTACGCAACAACACTGTCCTTGTCGGCGGAACTATCTTCCGGGTTTTCTTATACTGTTCCCGTTATAGACTGCGGGATTCGGGGAGAATACATCTATATTGGTTCAGGGGAGGATAAAGATTCATATGACGGAACGGCCGTTCTGGAAGAACGGAAAAAAATGCTTGGCCGCCACTACCTTTTCATCCAGCTTGAAAAAGAAGACCCGAACGCAGCTGCCTGGAAAATATCCGCAGGAAGCATGGTAAACATTCAAGACAGATCCGCGGCTATTCTTGCGGAAGCGCTCTGGCGTCCGATTCCCGATTTCACAATTGGTGTTTTTACCCGCATGTTTACTGCTGATAATTCAACAAACCGGGAATTCGGAGGTTCAATACCGCTCGGACCGGGAATGGCATTATGCATGTACCGGGATGTAGCCGGGTTAACCGCCGAGTGGTATTTTTAATAAAAGGCCCCGGACTACGGGGCCTTTTATTTTACTCATCGTCCACGGTCACCGTGAAGAATTTCAGTATCTGATCCAGCTGTTCCGCCTGTGACGACAATTCTTCCGCAGTAGAGGCAAGCTCTTCGGAAGCTCCGGCATTTTGTTGAATAACCGAATCCAGCTGGACAATGGCAGACGAACTCTGTTCCACGCCAGTACGCTGTTCATTGCTTGAAGCACTGATTTCCTGTACCAGATCAGCCGTCTTTTTGATGTCCGGAACCAACGTTGCCAGCATGGACCCAACCGTTGTTGCGGCATTGACTGTTGTATTGGAAAGCTCACCTATTTCTCCGGCAGAAGACTGGCTTCTTTCAGCAAGCTTACGAACCTCTGCAGCAACGACCGCAAAACCTTTGCCATGTTCTCCCGCGCGAGCGGCTTCAATTGCAGCATTAAGTGCAAGAAGGTTGGTCTGTCGGGCAATTTCTTCAATGATGGATATTTTCGAAGCTATTTCCTGCATCATGGTAACTGCTTCCTTGACAGCTACCCCGCTCTCCTCTGCATCCATTGATGCTTTAACGGCTATCTTGTCGGTTTGTGTCGCGTTATCCGCGCTTTGCTGGATATTACTGGTCATCTGTTCCATTGACGATGATACTTCTTCAACGAGCGAAGCCTGTTCACTCGCACCATGCGACAATTGTTGCGCAGTCGAACTGAGTTCGCCGCTTCCTGTTCTTACATACCGCGCAACCGCACTGACATTGCGAATAACTTCAGAAACTCTTTGGCGCATGTCATCAAGAGCTCTCGCCAATTCCCCAAACTCGTCCTTCTGGGCTGCAAGTTTCTTGTCAACCGATATGGTCATGTCCCCTCGGCCCATCTGTCCTGCAAAATCTTTCACCCTGTCTACAGCCCGGGTAATGAACGAAGCAAGAATAAACGCAAAAATGATGGAAATAACAAGAATGACACCCATAACCGCAAGAAGTGAGGCAAGAACACTCCGGTATGCTGCATTGGTTTCCCGGTAATCTTTTTCTGTTTCCTTATTCATTATTTCGGTCAGAGAATCCATGGCACCACGCATTGCTTCGAATACTGACACATATTCCCCATAATAGACTGCAGCGGTGGCAACAGGATCCATATCACGCATCGAATTACGTAAAAGTCCGTTTAGAGCAGTCCACCGCTTATATTTGGTATGGAATTCTTCAAATTCGGGCACAAGAAGCCT
>CAZVEL010000020.1:0-7008 GCA_964626305.1 uncultured Treponema sp.
CGGGTGATTAAGAAGCCCATTGGCCCAGTGCTTGATAGCCTCTACAACGGCAGCAGAAAGTTTTCCCCGGATTCGGCTCCCGTTTTCAAGACTGTCCTGATGATAGACCTCAAGAAGACACTCCGACGCGTTTTCCTCCGAGGCAGGCCATCGCGAGATATGAAGAAGACGGAAGAGAACGGCAAAGTCGGCAAAGAGGTCTTCCTCAAAAATACGCTCCAGATTGAACTCAAGATAAGACAGCTTTACGAGACGGCTGGAATCCCGCAGAAGCCGGAGGGTAAGGCCGTTGGTCACCAGTGCGTAGAGGGTATCGCAAAGATTGATATATTCCTGTACCAGCGAATGGGGGCTTGTCCGCCCTCGCGAACCGGCCGCCCCTTCGCGTTTTCTGTCCAGGCTTTCGTTGAAGCCCACAATGTGTACCGGAACAGGGCGTTTGGCATCCCGGTGGCTTATGGCGAAACTCTTGCCGGCCACTTCATGGGCAGGGGCATTTTCCAGTTCGTACCCCAAAAGGGCCAGGAAGGGAATCATCCATGATTGCCGTGTACGGCTCGTACCGAACTGGTCTTTTAGATCCTCCCGTAAACGCCGGGTTTGGAATATGGCCCAGAGAGCCTTGGCTTCCGCCCAGGAAGAGAGTATCTCGTCGCGTACTTTGCCCGAAAGACCAAAGTCGCCGGCTTTTTGTCCCTTGAGCGCGTTTTCGTCCGAGAGTTTTTCTATTGTTTCAGGCCCCAGGAGGGCTCCTTCCCAGTTTATTGCTTCGTATTTCATACCTTGCCTCCGGGAACAAAGATGTATACACCCAGAACGTCAAGGGGAATTACCGGTTCTACCACCCGCATCTTTCCGCTTTTCTTGTCTGTTCCCAAGGCTTTCCGGTATCGCTCGTGTTGTTCGATAAGGGCTTGCGCACGCATGTACGCGAGCGTATCGAATTCCGGCCGGAGTTCCGGGATAATGGCCAGTTCACGGGAAAGCTGCTGTTCCTGGGTCTCTTGCGGCAGATCTCCCGCAGGAGCAGGTTTTTCCATAAGGGCATTAACCGCTTCATCAGTCATTTGAACTCGGTCAGCTCCTTGAGCGCCATAAACCAGAACCTCCTCCGCTACAAGATGGTGGCCGGTCTTGATATCTTCGATAACGTGTCGGGCCCTAAGTATGTAGATGACGGTCCGTTCCGGAACCGCCGAAGAAAGCACTACTGCTGCACGGGAAACTGCATAGTTCTTTTTGTCACGTTTGAGAGCTTCCGAAAGAACGGTCCGACACAGGGATTCAACGGCATTGTGATTCCGTCCCCAGTAGGTGCAGCCCTCCCGAACCGGAGAGAGAAAAGCAATGCGGGCATCTTTTTTACCGCCTGTTGCCTCGAGCCACGGCCGCATACGTTCGGGAAAAGCCGAGCGTTGAATGGCCAACTCCAGATTCTGTGCATCTTTCTCTACACGTATGCCGAAGAGTTGGTCAAAAGCAGACACAACAAAGCGGTACACGGTTTCCGGCCTACCAACCGCCTCGTCAGTCAGGGTCAGATCATCTTCTATATCCTGAGCCTTTATGGAGGCCTGGGCAAAGATGGAACGCAATGCCGCTTCCTTTTTTTCCGTTACCGTAACAAGACGATCCAACGCTTCCTCCGACCGGAGCATGTCTTCCAATGCAAAAAGTTCCGGTTGCGAAACCGGGCGTTGCTTTTTCTCCGCCTCGGCAAGGACTGCTTTAAAGATGGTGTCCAGGAATACCTTGGAGTCTTCAGGGAAGGGAATGCTTACCCCGATATTGTCACGAATGGTACGGGCTTTGCGGAACAACACTTTAAGAACGACCTGGTCCATGGGATTGTCTTTTCCATAGAGAAGACAGGTTTGAATTTCCGGACGAGTCTGTCCAAAACGGTCAACACGACCCTCCCGCTGTTCAAGACGGTTGGGATTCCAGGGAAGATCATAGTGAAGAACCGCGTCGAACAAATTTTGCAAGTTAATCCCTTCCGAAAGACAATCTGTCGCCACAAGGACCCGCTTCTTCTTTCCACTCAACTCACAAGCCATGGTATTTATACGTTCACGACGAGCTTCATCGGGATCTTCGCTGGTAACACATTCCACGAGTACGGACTTTCCAAAAGCTTCCTCGATTTTTTCTCCCACATATTTTGCCGTTTCGATATACCGGCAGAACACAATGGGACTAAAGCCAGCCTTATGCCATTTTTCAATTTGAAGGATACAGGAAGCGACTTTGGCATCGTCCTCCCTGTTTTTGAGCGCTTCCAGGCGCTCGGCAAAGTTTTTGAACGCCGTAAGGTCTGCGGTGCTGGGGTTTGCCTGTTCCACTAAAGGAAGGGGAAGCTCGTCGTCGGTCATGTCCAGCCGTTCAAAGTGCGGATTAACCGGCTCCACCGCAAGGGTTTCTGCCCGTACAACTGAACCGTTCGACTCATCGAGAACTACTTCAGCTTCGCGTGCGGTGATGCGGTTTTTGAGCATTACCGTTCCAGCCCGGGGACTCGACATAATACCGCGGAGCAGGGCAAGAGCCGACCAATAACGGAAACGTTTCTGATTGTCCGTCCCGGTTTCCCGGGCCATCATACCCGATGTATACAACAGCAACTCATCGTACAATTTCTGGTAAGATCCCGAAAGTTCATAGGGAAACTCGACAGAAATACGCTTGGGAAATGGAGTGCGTTCATCCATCCAGACCGCGATATTCTGGCGTTTCCGCTGCACGAAGAAGTGGGCAAGATCATCCCGGAACCCTTTTTTTGTTGCATCGGGATCGACACTTTCACTGCTGTCCCATTCAATTTTTTCGAATTCAGGTTTAAGCAGGCTGAGCAAGGAACGAAATTCTCCTTCTTTGCCGGAATGAGGAGTCGCGGTAACCAGCACGAGATTCTGATCAGATTTTTTTGCGAGGGCATGAACCAGGCGATGCCGTAACTGCTGGCTTGCGGAGCTTTGTCCTTCGGGACGGGCACAGGAATGTGCTTCATCCACAATTATCAGCTCGGGCGCCTGGGACGAAAACACCGAATATCGGTTGTCGCTCTTGATAAAATCCATGCTGATAACCTGATACGGGAAATGCTCATAGATACTTGTATCTCCGGGCACCTGACGATCCAGACTTGACTGGGTGCCGGTGCGGATGATAACAGCATCAATTTGGAATTTTTCTTTAAGCTCGCTTTGCCATTGCTCGCAAAGATGCGGCGGGCAGAGTACTGCGAAACGCTGTATTTCTCGTCGTTCAAGAAGTTCCTTGACAATAAGCAGAGCTTCCACAGTTTTACCGACACCTACATCGTCGGCAATAAGGAGGCGAATAGGGCCTTCCTGTCGAAGTGCCATGATAAGAGGAACCATCTGGTAACTGCGCGGACGAAAACCAAGCTTTGCGGCACAACGGAAGGGACCCGCTGCAGAGCGGAGAGAGAGACGAGAGGCATCATACAGGAGACGGGCGGCACGTATACTCCCCAAGTCTTCTGTTGTCGGTGCTTCAAACTGCGAGGGGCGAACGTCGCCCTCCCGGGTAAGCGGTAGATATATACCTGCTACATCATCTTCCCGTCCATCCAGAGGTTTTAGTCGCAAGAGGTCTTTTCGTTCACTCGCAAGCACAACCCAGTCACGACCGCGTGCATGTACCAGTGTTCCTGTCTTGTATTCCATAGCAGCTTACCGTACCTTTCTGAAAACTTCGGGGCGTTTTGTTACCAGCTCATCAAGAGAGTTCTTGTAGTAATAGACGATGTAATCATGTCCCAAATCGAGTATGGCATCACGTTGCTTTTTATCACGCTCCAGTGTTCCATCGTCATCATGTGGTGTCCCGTCACAAAAAATATGAAGCGGCACCGAATTGAAACCTGCTTTTGGTTCATAGTAAAAATCCGGTATACAGTAGAGTCCTTCCACCCGCCGTTGTGCTTCATCCGGAAGACGCAATCCTTTCTCATGCAGATAGTCCAGAAATTTTTTCTCTGTTGAGCTCGTCTTGTCGTACTGAGTTAAAAGTCGTTTGTAATGTTCTTCATAGGTACCACTATCCGAAGCTCCCACCTCTACCCGTGCGGATCGCAAACGTTCGAGTGTATCCTTGATAAGGAAGCGGTCAATGACCGGATGATCCGGCTGGTTATAGTAACTGAGTAAATCCTTGTAGCTGGCTTTTTCAAGGTACTCGGCATCATCATACCGACAAAGTGTCCAGGCTTCATCTATTACCCGCTGCCAGGCATTGCTTTCCCGGACCATTGCAGCCATAACTCCCAGGCTCCCTTCGGATGATTCATACATGAGCAGATTGGGGCTTTCAGGATTCCCGATTGGGGTTATACCGAGCTCGGAACTTTCAACCTGGAAGATTCGCTCACAGGCGGTTTTAAGCGCATATTGCAAAGTAATCCTTCCGGCAGTATCCAGTTCGAGTATCTTGAGCGGTTCTATGTAGAGGGCGTCTGCGGTATCAGTTGTATACAGTTTTACGACCTTGAGATCGTCACTCTTAACCTTAGAGTTTTTCTCTTTACCGGAAAGCACCCGTTCCCGGAATCCGTGTGACTTCCAGTGGCCGGTAACCCTATTCAAAACAAATCCTTCTTCCTTGTTTACCCGCCACTTCATGTTTACATAGACAAGCTCAGCGGAAGGAATATAACGCATGCGCAAAAGGACATCGTCTCCACCCATAATACGGATTTCATCCAGACGTGAAACATCACCGTTATATCGAAACCAGGTATTCACCTGATACCCCATACGTTGCCGTTCTTCTTCCTCGCATGTTATATGCTCGCTTCTTTCCGCAATACCATCCGGCAGAACCAGCAAGTCCGAAATTGTTTGAGTTTTCCCTTCCAGGCTAATACCGGTCCATGGATCGGTATTCCGGGACTGTTCGGTATTTAAAAGAATGTAACCCGAGTCCGCGCAGACCGTTGCCTGTTCAAACTCATTGGCGGTTTCCTGTATCTGGGCCCGGGTTACCTTGTACTTCGAACCCGCATGATAAATAATGTTTTCTGGCCCCATCTCGCGGATACCGAGGACACGGTCACGACTGATGGATTGTGAACCTTCCGCGTTGTCCAGAAGGAGGCGTACCGGGAGTCGGGTAAAATTGTACCCGGGTAAAAATCCTTCACTTGCAAGATACCGGAAGCTGTAGAACTCGGAGAAGGAATCTCTTCCCGACTGATTTAACAACAAACTACGGAGTTTTAGTGCCAGGTACTCATTGCGCTTTGCTTCTTTGAATTCCGGACTTGTCTGCTTATACGATGTATTGTCCATTACCCGTCGAGCCTGTTCAATCTGTTTCTTGTGCTGACGGTAGAGATTGCGCCAACGGTTGAGGGATTCATCGAAGGTATGGAGAATTCCCCTATACTTATGGGAGGCCCATTCAGCCGTATACCAGGTAGTATCTTCAAGACGCGCTTCAAGATCACGAACCACCTTTCGCCACTGGGTAACAAGTTCCTCTTGGAACTGTTCACCGGCTGCAAAGGCAGCCCGTGTCTCCGGACGAAGGGGAAGCTCCGGTACATCAAGATCAAGAACATAGTCAATGTGTCCTTCTTCAATACCCTGAATCCGGACCCGGGAGGCATACAGTGCATGAAAATGACCGAGCAGGAGATCTTCATTCAACAAATCAAGACGAGGTGCCATAACCTGACCACTCACCATGCCATCACGATCGTCAAAGAAATGAGTATCATGCGCAGATTGCCGACTGCAGCTGGTAAAAACCAACGCAGGCTGTCCACTCCGTCCCGCACGTCCTGAACGTTGGGCATAGTTAGCGGGGTTTGGCGGAACATTTCGCATATGGACCACCGAAAGATCAGCAATATCTATACCCAGCTCCATGGTTGGAGAACAGAAAAGGGCGGCAAGATCGCCTTCTCTGAAACGTTCCTCCAGCTCCTTTCGAACATCCTTGTCTATTTGTCCGGTATGTTCCTGTGATTTTATCCGGGCTGATAAGTGAGAGTTTTCATAAAGATCCTTGAAGAAGGCATTAGGCTTACGTATCTCGCCACGGGTCATTGGACGGAACACAGGATCAGGAGGAACAGAACCATCCCCTCGTTTCCATACAAGCTGATCGGCACGGAGTCTCCATGCTTTAAGCGGCGGGCCGTCCTTTTCCATAACGTCCATACTCACCAGCCAGTTTCCGTTCATTATTCCCAGCATAGTATCCATGAAAGAGAGATATTCTTTTTTGTCCAACTTGCCGGAAACAGTATTGCTGCCCAGCTCCCGACGTATATACTTCCCCAAACGACTCATTGGACCAATGGATTGAGCATAGCCTTTCCCATATGGAAGGGACGTTTTTTTCACCATTAACCAGCAGGGGGTACGTAACTCTTTATCCTCAGGGCACCAGTCTTCATTCAGATTTGATTTGAACTCTTCCATGTTCCGCTTGATAGCCTCATCGCTAAAGAACAGGGGACTGTCTATAGCCAACAGCTTCCGGAATGTTTCAAGGATGTTGAATATGATTATTTTATAATCGGCTCCTGCTTTATCGCAGATTTCACGTACGGGATGCCACAGAGAACTCTCCATCATTTCATCCCAGTCACGATACGCCGTTTGTACCAGTCCACAGGCCTCAAGCCCTGGCAGGTTAACCCGCCAGGCATTTCCAAGATCAGCACTGATCCGGTACTTGAGCAGGTTTTTCATGATGTCTTCAATGGCACGTGTACGGGATTCCATAAGAACTCCGTCCGAAGGGATATTCGCATAGTCGTGGATATCCAGAGAAAGTGCATTAAAAACTCGGGTGTCGATATCGGAAAAGGGGATTTCCTGTTCGTGTGATAGTGCGCGAACAAGCGCGGATCGGAGTCTAACCGTTGAAACAAAATCATTAAAATGTCCGGACTGTAATGATGAATCCTGGCGGTTGTCGGCAAAACTCAACACTTTTGTATCTTTCTGCGGGAAACCAAGTTCCTTCATC
>CAZVEL010000021.1:0-1587 GCA_964626305.1 uncultured Treponema sp.
TTGCGTACATCACCAGGCCCGAGGTGTCTTTATCGATACGGTGAACCGCATAGAGCCGTTCTCCTTTTTCACAGAGTTCTTTTGACGCAAGGGTATCAAGACGCAGGGCGTCCGGATCCCAGCGGTCTGCCGCGACAAGGAGCCCGGAAGATTTGTTCAGTACCACAAGGTGTTCGTCATGATATATAACTGAAAACAGTTCATTCTTCTTCATAAAAAGGAGTATACCGGAAAGCGGTCTGTCTGTCCCCCGTTCGGGGCTGTTCATGATTGGGGTCTTTACGGAACGGTGCGGTAATGAGTACCTTTAACGGGAAATCATGGAGGATATCCGGTGAGTCTTTCGCAACTATTTCTCTTTTTTCTTATGTATAGTGCAATCGGCTGGGTTAGCGAGGTTGTGTACTGCAGTGTCCAGGAACGGCGTCTTGTAAACCGGGGTTTTCTCCATGGGCCGTTGTGCCCGGTGTATGGATTCGGAGCCCTTCTTGTGGTCTTTTTACTGGAACCCTTTGCCGACTCCGTCGTCCTGCTTTTTTTCTCCGGTATGGTGCTGACCACGGCGCTTGAATATGTAACAGCATGGCTGCTTGAAACCGCTTTTTCTACCCGCTGGTGGGATTACTCGGATCTTCCGTTTAATTTCAAGGGTCGTGTTTGTCTGCTCAATTCGGTTATTTTCGGTTTAATGAGCCTGATCGGAGTACGAGTACTGCATCCCCTTCTGGAATCTGTTCTTTTTGCTCTTCCTGTTTCGTTCGCTGATCCAGTGGCTGCGGTTCTGGCGCTGTTTCTTTTTGTCGATATTGCCTACACCTTGCGGAATCTGGTCAACTTCGAGGAAAAACTCGTATCTCTTGGTGCGCTGCTGGAGACGGTGGTGGAAGAGCGAGTGCTTGCCGACTGGTTCAGGGGAAAGGATTTATGGGAAATGCTTGAGGACTTGCGGGAGCGTGTTGAGCGGGAAAACAGCGAATTGAACCGGAGGCTCGCTGCCAGGTTCGAAGAATTGCTTGAAAGGACCCGGGGAATGCGCCGCCTCCTGCTCGCCTTTCCGTCCGTACAGAACGCGGTTCATGGCACAGAGCTCCGTCTGTTCCGGCTTTTCCACGGGAGTTCCCGGCAAGATGGAACCCCGGCGGGCAGAACACGACAAGCTTATCTGGTTGCCATAGGTGCGGTTACCGCAGTTGTCCTGTTTATCGCAGCGGTTGTTTTCGCGCGGTAAGTCGCCGGATCAGTTGATCTTTTCAATATCGAACGGTGTTTCTTGATAAACGAAGTAGTTCAGCCAATTGACGAACAAAAGGTTCGCATGGGCACGCCATGTTACCGGAGGGACACGTTCAGGATTGTCGCCCGGGTAGTAATTTCGGGGAAGGTCTATTGTCATGCCCTTCGCGACATCGCGTTCATATTCGCGGGCGAGCGTATCTGCGTCGTATTCGGCATGTCCGGAAACGTATATGGCGCGTCCGTCCCTGCTTGCCACAATAAAAACGCCTGCTTCATCGGACTCGGCAATGATCTCCAGATCGGGAATCTTTTCAATATCTTTCTTGTGGATTGTTGTGTGCCTGCTGTGCG
>CAZVEL010000022.1:0-6361 GCA_964626305.1 uncultured Treponema sp.
TACACCATGGAATAACGGTTCTCAGTAGTATAATCCAATCCCGATAAAGAGTTCCCTGATAGATTCTCCGTCACGCTCGGCCTCTCCACCAAGGGAGCCGCTTTTCAAAACCTCTGCAAGATCAAACCCGATGCTCGCCCGGGCATAGATGCTCCGCATCTTCATGGGATACACAATAATTTCAAGACCGCCGGCATACCATCCATCCTTGAATGAATAATACGTATCATTCGCAAGATCATGGGTAAGGGCCATGTCAAAGAAGGGTGAAACATGCATCTCGAAACCGATGTACCGTGTCCATGAAACACCAGTTATTTCTTCAAAATCAACCCGCATGACCCGGACTGGAATATCAAGATTAAAATTGATGGCGGAATCGGTATTTATGCGTTTGTCCAGGATTCCTCGGAGGCTGTCTCCCTTTTTATCAGAAATATGGTCGTCCAGGTTATAAAAACCTGATAATCGGGAAGACACACCGATCCGGTCAATGAAGCTGTGATGACCCTGAACCATTCCGGTAAACTGTATTTCGGTATCCTTGTCTTCATGGAAATTGAATGTGTACGTATTCCCCAGTGAAGTAGAATATCCTTGCCGGAAATTACCAATCCAGTTTATTCGACCGGCGGAAACGGATTGACCGATTACTATTTCAGGCCCTTTGAGATCATCAGCCTGGATACCGTTAAAATCCCAGTTTGTACTGAACGATATTTCCGGTTTCCAGACTATCTCACCGGTTGTTCCGTAGCGCATCAGTGTTATCGGAACGTTGACATACAATTTTTCTGAGAAATATATCTTGTCATCATCATAAAACACCTTGTCATCGTCACGGTCATTTATTTCCAAACCCTGCACAATACCAACATGCACGTCAAAAAAGGAAACAGGAATTTCCAGATCAAGACCAGTTGAAAAATCATACATGACCGGATTTCCGAAAGGTATTGTTACTTCGGTGGATATGTCCCAGGTAAATGAATAGCCCCAGGACTCGAAGGGAATAGAAAATGAAACTCCTCCTGAAAAGCTGTGGTTCCCGTTTTCATCCAGCTCGTAGTTAACATCAGAATCAAGTTCCTGCATGGATCCAAAAAAATTGTAATTCTTCAATTTCAATTTCAGTTCGAAGCCGGTATTGGAATCAAATCCCGGTTTGGGTAATGCAATAATGTTGAGGGTGTCTTCAGTGGTAACAAGCAGATGAACCGGAACAATTCCTTCAGAATCCGGTTCTCCGTACGATGGTTCAACCGAAGAGGTTTCCAGAACGCGGAGATTATTAAATTGAGAACGGATGTCGTCGAGATACAGTTCAAAGAGTAATTTGTTTGCAAATAGTCGTTTTGTATCAATTTTTACCGCTTTTCTGAGTGGATGTACCCGGGTTGCTCCGGAAATTTCATATTCTACCGAATCAATACGATATTTTTCTGCTGTCTGGGAAAAAACAAAAGCAGACATACAAAGAAAGAAGCCCATCACTATGGCGGATTTTTTTTTCAAAGCGAAACCTCGCAAGAATTATTTAAGTGTCACGACATCCAGGTTCCACCGTTTGGGGCGAAACATGTTCTTTACATGAATTGCGCCTTTCCCCGGGGAAAACAGTTCAACTTTAACCAATGGAGCCTTGAAAAAGAATTTTTTGACTACTATTCCATACGCATTATCGAATAGTAGTGGGGAAATCGTTTCGAAACCGAATTGTGCCTCATAAAACGCTGTTCCGATTTCAATATAGGTTTCCCGCGGTTCTTCCAGATACGCATCCATTGCCTTTTGACCCTTTTCAAGTTTTGCGCCAAACTCGATGTATCGTAATGTATCTATGGCCAGAATGGCAAGTATTCGTTCCCCGCCAAGATCATATTTTTCCTGTGTTTTTCGTATATGTTCACCCTGAATGGTGAATCGTATATTTCTGGGCGCAGCGTAACGATACATGGTATCTATAAGTTCGAATACGTTTATTTTTTCCTGCTCAGCAAGCCCGATCAAATTAAGGGCATCAGTTTCCGTACAGTAGTAATTCTTTCCGGATGTAAGATTCATTCTGGAAAGGAATTCTGCCACACCCGGTTCAGCATGATCCGCACCAAGTCTCCATGAAGAAGCAAAAAGACCTGTTGTCAGAACCAGATACATGAGTACGAAAAGAAAGTAGGTAAAACAAGTTTTCATCGTGCACCCTTCCCGGTAAATACAACGCCAATGGTTTTGAAGATAAGCCAGAGGTCCAGCCAGATTGACCAGTTCTGGATGTAATACGAGTCAAACGCGACGCGTTCGGCATAATCGGTATCAGAACGTCCTGAAACCTGCCACATACCGGAGAGTCCGGGTTTGACAGAAAAAACATAATTGAAATTTTCACCGTATCTTTCTATTTCAGCATCAGTAACCGGTCTTGGACCAATAAAACTCATGTCACCGAGAATAACATTGAAGAGCTGGGGTAATTCATCAAGACTTGATTTACGCAGGAATCTGCCTATTTTGGTTACCCTGGGATCATCGGAAAGCTTATGACTCTGTTCCCATTCTTTACGATATTCAGGATTGTTTGCGAGAACAGATTCAAGAATTTCGTCTGCATTGGTAACCATTGACCGAAATTTCCATACGCGAATCCGTTTGCCATTTCTGCCGATTCTTTCATGACCATAAAAGACCGGACCTGGTGAACTCATTTTGATCAGAAGTGAGATAACGGCGAAAGCAGGAATAATCAAACCGCTTGCGGTAATAATCAAAAAATAGTCAAGAAAAGTTTTTACCGCCATGTTATACCATTTTCGTAGACTATGCGTTGTGGCAAGGCCGAGTGTTCCGTTTATGTCCTTTATTGAAAGAGAAATGGTATTGAGCAGATTCATCTTGGGAATAATGATGTTGTAGCGGAAATTTGAAAGTGTTGTAATGAGAAGGTGATTACTGCTGCTGGCAAGGTTGTCTTCAGGAACAATGATGGCCATTTTTATATGCAACTCCGTGTTGAGCCGTTTGCTGTCTTCAACCGAATCAAGAACCGGTATACCCCGATACGAATCCTCAGTACTTTTTGTTTCATCAACTATGGCTACCGGAATATATCCGAGACTCGGATTATCCAGAAGATCATCAAGGATGGATTTTGCTTCCGCTTTTTTCCCGTATATTACCGCCGGAATACCCCACCAGTTGAATCGTGAATACACGTATTTTCTCGCAATTATCCTGCTGAGGGGGAGGGAAAAAGTGGAAAAAACAAAGGCTATAAGAAAGGCTATGGCAATATAGCCCCTTCGGTCAGTTTCAACAACAATGGAAAGTGCTATACCACCAAACATGAATGCATTGGCAAGGGTAAAACTCCGCAGCTGTTCGCTCGGAACCAGAAGAATACCGGGATAGAGCTTGAAAATATGATATACAATGAAAAATATGGGCAGATATGTCCAATAATGCACAAATGACCTGAAGTTTATAAAATGCACATCCACCGCATTGACCACGAAGAATCCGGCGCCTATGCAGAGCATGATGGTGACACAATCCGAAAGAACGAATGCCGATGCGGTAAGGAGTGAGCTGGTGCGTTTGTAACGGTTTTTAAACCATGGTATGTATTGATCAATAGTCATGCATTTTCCTTCCCGAATGATATACCGGTTAATGCTTCAATCGTTGAAGCATACTGTACTATAACAAGTGAATCGGCAAAATGTTCCACCGCAATTCGTCGGGATTCCGTGCCAAAGCGCTTTTTTTCTTCATGAGAGAGCCCTATAAAGCGTATCATGGCGTCTTTTAATGCGTCAACATCGGATGGGGGAACAAGAAAGCCGTTTTTTCCATCTACAACTGGTTCCCGTGTTCCGACGCTGTCGGCGGCAATGAGCGGTTTTCCCATCGCTGCGGCCTCAAGAAGGGCCCGTGGAACCCCTTCCCGATACCGGGACGGAAGAACAACACAATCGGCCTTATCAACTTCAGGTATGACGTTATCAACTGTACCGCGATAAATGACCGTACCTTGTTCAACTGCCTTGTCGAGTATTGAATTGGTAATGAATATGGGGTTGTCTGTATCGTGCTCGCCCAGAATAATAAAACGGCTCCGGGAATATACCTTCTTGACTTCTCGTGCAGCTTCGATAAAGTCTTCGATTCCTTTGGAAACAAGAAGCCTGCCGTTGTACAGGAAACAGGTTCCCTCTGGCGGGGAAAAATCCCTTCCAGATGGAGCGAAACGCTCGGTGTTCACGCCTGATCCGGGAATAACGGTTGTTTTTTCCGGAGCGACCAGACGATTGTCGAGAAAAAACTCACGGTCATCATTGTTCTGGAAAAAAACATGGGCTTTTTTCGAAGAAAAAGCATGCAGATACAGCGTATACACCAGGCGTTTCATTATCCCGGATTTTTCGGCGACAATACCGAGTCCGGTTATGTTTGAAATGGACGGGATTCCGAGCATATTCGCCGCCAGCGTTCCGAAAATATTGGGTTTGTTGTTAATATGCAACACTACTGCGGGGCGATATTTCCGGTACAGGAAAAAAAAACGCAAAAAAAGACGACCATCCTGTATAATGCTCGTACTGTCACTTTCCATGGGAAGGGGTATGAAAGGCAGGGTCAATTCGGTACGAATTTTATCGGAAAAAGAATCTTCTGCGGCCAGGGTTATCAAATTCCATCCTGCACCGGAAAGCGCACTGAGTAACCGCTTTCGTGAGTATACATTCCAGGCGGTATTACAGGAAAGCATGATGATTCTGTTACTCAACGATTTCCGTCCGGATACATTCTGATTGCTCATCAGGCTATTTTACTATACGATATTGGTCATGTATAGCGTCCAGTTTCTCTACATTGATCCAGGTACGGGCAGCATTCTTTTCTCAATTGTAATTGGACTTGCTGCAGCCTTGTATTTTGTTGCCAGAACAGCATTGGTTCGTTTCAAGCGACTTTTTACCGGCACGGCAAGAGGTACACCCGATATATCGGATTCCTTTGTCATTTATTCGGAGGGAAATCATTACTGGAATGTATTTTCTCCTGTTCTGGAAGAATTCGAACGACGGAAAATTCCAGTTCGGTATCTTACATCGAGTGAAAATGATCCGGTTTTTCAATACTCATGGGAAGCTGTGCAAGCTGAATACATAGGAAAAGGAAACCGCGCATATGCCCGGTTGAATTTTCTGGTTGCAGACATCTGTCTCATGACAACCCCGGGCCTTGATGTCTATCAGCTCAAACGTTCCCGTGGGGTGAAACACTATGCGCATGTTCTTCACGCCGTGGATGATGCAACGAGTTACCGTCTTTTCGGTCTTGATTACTTTGATTCGGTTCTTCTTTCCGGTGAATACCAGATAGCAGGTATTCGCGAAATAGAAAAAAAACGTGGACTTCCGGAAAAAGATCTGGTTGTTGTCGGCTGTCCATATCTTGATGTTCTTCAATTACGGGAAACGGGCAGAGATTCAGAAAGAAACTTTACGGTACTTGTTTCCCCATCATGGGGTCCAGACGGACTTTTATGGCACTATGGAGAACGCCTCCTTGAACCCCTGTCAAAAACCGGATGGAATATCATAGTGCGACCACATCCCCAGTCGCTCAGATCAGAGAGTGAGGTTATTGATCGTCTTCGCGGAAAATTTCCGGAATCGGTATCATTCTTCTGGGATTTTTCTCCGGACAATCATGATACACTCCAAAAATCCGATATTATGATTTCGGATTTCTCCAGCATTATATTTGACTTCTGTTTTCTTTTTGACCGTCCTTTCCTTTATACCAACAGGTCATTTAATGATGAAATTTATGATTCAAGTGATTGCGCTGAAACGCCATGGAAGTTTCGTATTCTGCCGGAAATCGGCAGGGAGCTCGATCCTTCCTCTTTCCCGGAAATAAAAGCAATCATGGAAAGTCTGTATAACGATACGATACGTGCTGAAAAACGCAGGGAGGCAAAAGATACTGCATGGCAACATCGCGGTGAAAGTGGTGTACGTATTGCTGACTATCTGACTAAAAAACAACGGGAGATATCATGTTAACCATACTGTATCAGGTAATCGTTCAACCACTCGTATACATAACAGAATTGGTATATATGATTCTGGACTGGATTTTCAAGGGTAATACCGGAATAGCCATTACCGGAGTAAGTGTAATAATTTCCCTTCTCAGCCTGCCATTGTATGTCAAAGCAGAACAAGCGCAAAAAGCAGAACGGGCCATTCAGGAGAAAATGCGCAAACGGGTAACAAATATCAAGAAAAATTTTACCGGTGATGAAAAGTACATGATTCTTTCAACATACTACCGGCAAAACGGGTATCATCCG
>CAZVEL010000023.1:0-8051 GCA_964626305.1 uncultured Treponema sp.
GCAATCTGGGGCGACTTATTAACCGTTATAAACAGCACCCGCATTTTCCTATGCCAATGCTCCCCGGGTTCCACAGAAACCGACAACGAGCTTTCTGCCACCACCGGCAGGAAAAAAAGCGAAACCAGAATAGCAGTCATAATTTTTCGACTCATTTTTTTTCTCCTTTCTCGGCAATATAGTCGAGACACATATGTATGGAAGCATCAGTCAGCTCCCGACCACGTTCCCAATATTGCGGGAATGTGCGTTTTGACAGAACAGACTCAATGACACCCCAGAGGGAATACACGCAAAGAGAGACAGCAAGAACCGGATCATCACAGGTAACGAACCCGGATTTTGCGGCATCTTCCAGCAGTGCAACCGCCATGGTCATGGACCGGTAGTTTTGTTTCAAGGCTTCGCTAATATTGTCAACATCCGGCTTGAACCGGCCCATGATCAGAACTGCAATCCGGGGATTTTCGAAGGCCCAATCCCTGAAAGCTTCAAGCCCGAGCTGCAGAGACTCAAGAGGACTCTTCCCACGTTGTATGGCGTCCTGCATTTTCGCGTCCATGGAAGCGAGACAATCCTGTTTTACCCGGGTGAAAAGCCGGTCCTTGTCGTGGAAGTAATAATATATGGTTGGCGGTGTAACACCGCAGGCACGCGCAATTTCGCGCATGCCTATCTCTTCCGGTTCACGGATCATGAGTAAATCCAACGCTTTTTCCCGGATTACCTTTTCAAGTTCGGGATTAGATGCTTTCACTATCATGCCCTCCTAACATTGTTAGTATAACGTTGTTATGTTTAGTGCACAAGTACTGTATGGAAATTCTTTCTGTTTTTTTACCGGTATCAGTCTTCGAGCATAGGGACTTCCGGTAAACACGGACAGTTGCAGATGTCACCCGGAAGAGAAAGAAAATATCCTTGGAGAAAATCTATGTTCATGGTTCGAAGGGATTCAAACACATGAATATCTTCAACAAATTCGGCAACGGTTTTTTTGTTCGATTTTTGGCAAAAATGAACAATCCCTTCCACGAGCATACGGGCGGATTCATCGGTGTGGATTTTACGGATAAGAGATCCGTCTATTTTAACGATATCAATGGGGAGATTGATCAGGTTGCAGTAGTTGGAATAGCCGGTTCCGAAATCGTCTATTGCTATTTTGAATCCATAGCGGCTGATATACTCAATAAACCAGAGACATTTTTCTACTTCCACCATTTCATCGCTTTCAAGAATTTCAAAGATAATGCGACCCGTACCGTGCTTGATCGTTTCGTATGCCTGATCCACCAGCGAAATGAACTCCGGACGGACAATATCATTTATGGATATATTCACCGATATATCCACATCGTATTTACAGATAGCCTCGGCAGTTTTCCTCAAAATGAAGTCGGTCAGGTGCTGATAAAAACCAGTAGATTTTGCGACACCGAGATAAGGATAAATTGATACATACTCGCCGTCCTGCTGCATGATCCGGAGCAACGCCTCATACCAGACGATCCCCTTCCCGTCCGAGGAAAACACCGGCTGAAAAACAGCTTTGAAGGTATGATTTTCACGGTTGTTAATGAGTTCAGTAAAACGGATTACATACTTGTACGCACTTTCCCGTTCGTCATTATCATTATCATATATGCTGATTGAAACGTGCCCGCGCTCGGCTTTTTTGAGCGCTACATCGGCCTTTGAAAGCGGACTGCGGCTGTCTTTCGGTGTAATTACGGCACCGCCTACACGGTACACCAGTTTGATGCGGTCACGCTCCCAGGGGAGAGATTCAAGTTCAAGAGAGGAGAGTATTCTGTTCAGCAGGGCGGCGGCATCATTCGGACTTGTTTCTGTCCCGGATTCAATGAGCAGTCCGTATTCATTGTACTTCAGCTGATACGTCGTATAGGAATAGCGATGTTCGTACTTTCTCAGTTTTTGGGAGGCAAATTGTGAAATGATGTTCGAAAACTCGTACCCGAACAGGGCCACCAGATCACTGAAGTTTTCAATCTTGATAATTGCCAGGATGTACCGTGTATCCGGATCAATACTCTGATAGAGAACATCCTTATTCGGAAGCCCGGTTGATTCGTCGAAAACAAGAAGATCAACAAACCGGGCAACGAGTGTTTCCTGCCGGCGTTCCGTGTAATAGGACAGGATGAAGATGGTTATGGCGGTTACCAGCAAAAACAGTATTTCCAGCGGTGTAAATACCGGAACAGGACGGGGGAGAATATCCAGAACCTGCAGACTGTATGTGAGCAGAAAAACACCAAGCGTAACAGAAAAAATGTAGCCGCCCCGGACAGATCCACGCAGCTGTGTTGCCAGAAGAGGACAGACGGACATGAGCAGGAGGGCAAGCGCGTAGCCCCCCGGAATAAACAGGGAGCAAACAAGGCCGACAAGCAATTGCGCAAGAAGAATCCAGGACATCACACGAATTTTCCTGAACCGGACGAAAAACGCGGCCTCAGCGAGAAAAACAGCAAAAATTCCCGCATACACTACCAGTGAAACAGTAGAAGCCGAGCCCAACCGGGAAAACCCGAGCGCGAGCGGGATGATCAGGGAGGATAAAAGGACAAACACAAGGACTTGAAACTTGTAGGAACGCGTTTCCGAACGAATGGTTTTGTACCACTGGGTGTCTTTGTATCTAAAATTAAATAAACCTTTATTTCTGAACTTACGGTCAAGCATGTGAATAGATGGTACGGGCATACCGGTGATTTGTCAAATCTATTATCTCCAAACTATCTGAAAACTCCGTCCGTCTATGCGGATCAGCCCGTCCGCCTCCATCCTTCCCAGCTCTCTCGAAAGCGCGCTCCGATCCACATAGAGGTAGTCGGCCAGATCACTCCGGCTGAAAGGGATGGTGACGTTTGTTGCACCGGTTTCACGGGAAATCGTATGCAGATACCGCATGACCCGGTCCCTGATAGTTCGTTTGGAGGCAATCTGCAGCTTTGCATTCAGGTGCAGATTTTTTTCGGCAAGAAGACGCATCATGTTTTCTATGAGTTGGGTGTGAAAACCGCAGGTATTTCCGCAGGACCGAATCATCCGCGCATAGGGAATAAACAGAATTTCACTATTTTCGGAGGCAGTGACTGTTACGGGACAAACTGTTTCTCCCGCACAGACGAAGGTTTCGGCGAAGACCGCTCCCGTTCCGAATGTAGAAACAATACTTCGCGATCCGTCATATTCGTTCCGCAAAATCTGGATGCGACCGAACAGGACAAGTCCGATAGAATCAAGGGGATCACCTTCCCGGAGAATCGTTTCCCCCCGGAAGTAGCTGCGACGACGGATTGAAAGACAGGAAAGAAGCTTCTCAAGCTCCTGTGCGGTTATATTTGCAAAAAGGCGGACATTTCCCGGTATCGTCATTCCGGACACTCCAAATGCAGTTTTTGTTGCATCTGCAACATGGTATCCTACCATAACACTGATATAGTTGCACCATGAAACGGAAAATAATCACTATAGACGAATCCCTCTGTAACGGCTGCGGAGTATGTGTAACAGCCTGCCATGAGGGAGCAATAGGCCTTGTGAACGGGAAAGCCCGTCTTTTACGGGACGATTACTGCGACGGCCTGGGAGACTGCCTTCCGGTATGTCCCGCGGGAGCAATCAGTTTTGAAGAACGTGAGGCCGCCGCCTACGACGAAGCAGAGGCGGAGCGGAACAAGGAAGAGAGGGCGGTACAAACAACCGGGCAGTCCGCACCGGCTCCTGAACCTGCGGTAAATTCGGAACTTCGCCAATGGCCGGTTCAGCTCAAACTGGCTCCGGTGAGCGCATCTTTCTTCAACGGCGCGGATCTGCTCCTTGCCGCGGATTGTGCGGCCTTCGCCCGGGCGAGTTTTCACCGGGATTTCATGAAGAACCGCGTTACCGTTATCGGGTGCCCCAAACTGGATGCCGTTGACTATTCAGAAAAGCTCGCGGCGATACTTTCCAACAACGACATCAGAACTCTGACCGTGGTTCGTATGGAAGTTCCCTGCTGCGGAGGCCTGGATCATGCCGCGTCGGAGGCAATCCGCGTAAGCGGAAAATTCATTCCGACCCAGACCATTGTCCTTTCCACCGAAGGGAATATCCTCCGCGACCGGACCGGTGGTCACTGCGCAGCCGGAACCGGCTCTCCCTTGGGCTGCTCTTCTTCCCGCAAGGCCTGAGAATCTGCGGCGGGAAGGAGCCAGGCACTGATATAGTTTTCCGGATCAATAAACCGTACCGCCTGTTCCCGCAGCGATTCAGCGGTAATCCGGGAAAGAATGGCATCGGTATCGGTTATCACGGAGACCGGATCGCCGCGCATGAGAACCTGTACCAGACGTGAATGCCAGAATCCGTTGTTCTGTAATCCGGATTCCTGCGAACGTCGGAACTGTTCCTGTATCTTGACCAGGTCTGTTTCTTCAACAGGGTTTTCGCGAAGTGCAGAAAGCTCGGCCAGAACGGCCTGTGTCAGTTCCGCTTCTCTCCCCGGCTCACAACCAAACTGGAATTGCAGGGCAAACCGCTCATTGGGATATCCATTCAGGAGTCCGCCAATCCATACCCCGTATGAGCCTCCCAGCGCTTCCCGGATCGCTTTTCTGAGCCTGAGGTCTAGAAGAGAACGGAACTGGTCGAACAGCTCATAATCCAGATCGTGAATTTCTGCTTCACCACCGAATCCTACAAACACCGTGCTCTTTGGATCAACTCCGGACCGAAGCGTTTTACTTGTTACCCCCTCCGGGAACGGCGGACGGATCACGGATGCGTCTTCATTTTTTCCGGCAGCAGGAAGGGTGGCAAAATACTTTTCCACCAAAGCAACAATTCGTTCTTCATCGATGCTCCCGGTAAACACAAACACAAAATCATCCGCACCGGCAAAACGTTCCCGGTAAATCCGTTCGGCAACAGGTTGTTCCATTGCAGCTACCCGATCCATGCTCAGGTTATGAAACCGTTCTGCGTCCTCATACAGTATCTCCCGGACCATGTCGTTAAACTGTTCGTCCGGATTACTTCTCCGGTTCGTCGCAAGGGTTCGCAGCTGGGCCATAAGGGACGACCATCCGGTATCGGTAAATTCCGGACGGACAAAATAAAGAGCCGCCAGTTGAAAGAGTATTTCCAGATCCTCTTTGGATGATTTTCCCCGCAGCCCCTCATAACTTTCCTGAAGCCAGGGGGTAACCGAAACCGAATACGGTGAAAGCTTTTTTTGTAGTGAAACAGGATCAAATCCGTTCAACCCGGAATGCTCCGCGTAGTCTACCGCCACGGACGCAGACGGATAGTCTTCGTCGGTTACAAGAGACGAACCGCCCCGGCTGAATGCGGTAAACAACACTTCATTCTCACGGAAATCGGTTGGATGAATAACAACCCTAGCTCCGTTGGAAAGCTCCAGCTGAACTATTCCGTCCTCGGACAATTCCTTTCTGCCGGTAACCTGGCCGCGATCTGAAAGCAGTACGGGCGGATACAGTGGGCGATCCAGAGATGCTTCATGGTATGCCTCCAGATCTTTTTCCTGTCCCGCACGTTTCCAGAGTTCCGCGAGCGCGGCTTCATCGGGAATGTCCTCTGCTCTTTCGGGAGCAGTTACAAAAAGAAGCTGTCCCTGCCCCGGATACAAGTCCCGCACAACCCGGGTTGCCTCCCCGGCTGTTATTTCTGGCAGGAGATCCTGATATAGATCATTTCGTGTATCCAGTGAAAGATAGGGCTCGTCAAAAAGCACTGCCCGTACCAGGGAGTTACTGTGCGTTCCCGAAGAAATAGTATCGCGATCCTGCCATGCTTCCCGCATCTCTTCCATCATTGCCGTTTTCTGCCGCTCAAGCTCTCCATCCGTTACCCCGTACTCCCGCAGACGCTCAAGCTCCGTCATCAATTCATCAAAAGCTTCGGAAAACCGCTCTGGAGATGGTGCCATCCAGAGCCAGGAAAAACGTAATTCAGGAACCAGATTCCATACACCTGATTCAGCGGCTAGAAAAACAGGTTCTGCGGCAAGCGTTTTTTCTGAAAGGCGGCTGTTGAGCACCGAAAAGACAATCGATTCCACCAGCCGGCGTCGGTAGTCTTCACGGGTCTCCAGGGGCAGCGGTTCCCGGGCCTGAAGAATTTGCACCGTGGTATAGGGTATTTCCGGATCCCGAACAAGAAGAATTTCCGGTTTTGCGGTAACAGGAGTGCCGATATCAGGCCTTTCCCGGGGATTTTCTGACGGGAGAATGGCAGAGAACGTTCGGGTTATGTGTTCCCGTAATACATCCTCACTGATATCACCAACGGCAATAACCGTCATGAGTTCCGGTCGATACCAGTCGCGATAGAATTGCATAATCCGTTCCCGGCTCAAAGTACGGACAACATCGGGATCACCGATAGGCAGCCGGTTCGCATAAGCCATACCCCGGAACAATAACGGAAACTGACGGTCTCGGACCCGCTGATTCGCACCGAGACCCTCCCTCCACTCTTCTATGACAATGGACCGTTCCTTTTCAAGTTCTCCGGGATCAAAGGTCAGCGAATCTGCCCATTCACGCAAGATTTCCATCGACCGCGTCAGGATTGCCGGATCATCGGCAGGAATTTCAAGTTTATACACGGTTTCTTCAAAGGAAGTGTGCGCATTTACCTCAGGGCCAAAGGCCATACCGATGGTCTCAAAATAGTCCACAAGGTCTTCTTTCGCGAAATTTTTCGTTCCCTTGAACGCCATGTGTTCAACCAGATGGGCAATACCGCGCTGATCCTCGTCTTCAAGAACGGATCCGGCGCGAACCACAAGCCGCAGTTGAATGCGATTTTCCGGCTCGCTGTTTTCCATGACCATCCAGGAAAGACCGTTATCAAGCACGCCGGTAACAACCCGCTCATCGGTAACAAGTTCGCGTGCGGTGTTCGCCGCCGGTACCGAGGCACCACAGGCAGCAAAAACAATGAGCACCGCCACGACAACAGGGACAAATCGTTTATTCATGGGAATCTCCGTTTTTTATTCTGTTTCTCAGACCGTAAACCGTCCGACATCCTTGCTGATATTCGACGTAGTTTCATTGTTGACGGTACCCAGTTCACTGATCTGGTTTACCGCATCCGTAATCTCGCTCATTCCCGAGGTAATTTCCATCATAAGATTGTTTACCGTTTCGGTAATGGACTGCAAACTTGCAAGCACATCCAGCAACCGTTTGTTACCATCAGTCATCTCCACCGAACCCTGTTCAACCGAAACCGTAATATCACGCATGGAACTAAGCGCGTCGAGAATCTGTGAACCGCCGGCGTTCTGTTCAACCATCGCGCTGTTGATTTGGCTTACCAGACCATATACCTCATCCACCGATTTTTCAATCCGGGAAAAGGCTCCGGTCGTTTGCGAGGACGTTTCATCCACACGATTAATAAGATCTTTCACTTCAAGAATGTTGTTCTTTATTATCCGCGCCTGTACGGCGGCGGATTCGGCAAGCTTCCGGATTTCATCCGCCACAACAGCGAAACCCCGTCCCGCGTCGCCGGCATGTGCTGCTTCGATCGCGGCATTCATGGCGAGCAGGTTCGTCTGGCTCGCAATATTCGATATGAGCAGGGTTGCCTCATTAAGATGGTCGGAACTCTCACTAACCTGACGAATCATATCGGTAACGTCGGCAAGACGCTGCTGCCCGTCCGAGGAAACCTGACGCAATTCATCAACATGCCCCTGGGTATTCTTCGTGAGTCCGGAAACGGACGCAAAATTGGAAATCATCTGTTCAATGGCGGCCGAGGATTCGGTAACCGCAGAAGCCTGTGTTTTAATGGACATACCGAGCGACTCAATATTCCGCGCCATCTGCTCAACAACCGCCGCCGTTTCGTCCAGACTGCCATTCTGGTCCTTCATGCGATCTCTTGTGGTTTGTACATTCGCCTGGATCAGGTTGATGCTTGCCGCGGTTTCTGTTGTATTGCTCGCAAGACTTTCCGAGGATTCGTTCAGGGAAAAAACATCCTGTGATATTGCCGAT
>CAZVEL010000024.1:0-4220 GCA_964626305.1 uncultured Treponema sp.
CTTTCCGGTAGCCATAAAACGATAATCGCGCAAGAACGGATCGGTCCCGTACAGTTGGGAGCAGCGAAGCTGCTACGTACTTCTTTTTTTAGGAACTCGTTCTCGATCTTCATGGCTCCCAGGGTTTTCAGTGCCTCGTCATATTGATTCTCGGCTTGCCGTTCGCCCTCTGATTTCTTGTTTGGTCTTTCAAAGATCTTGGTGATCTTCGATCAGGGCAGATCTTCTATAACCTGCTTTTTCCAGAGACTAATCTGGTTCGGATGAACGCCGTATTTTTTTGCGATTTCCTGAAGGGTAAGCGCATCAAAGATGCGCCTTCCTCCCGGAGTGCCTCCAATTCGACCTTCGCCTTAACTGCCTTGTCAAAACTCTGTTTCTTTTTCATAGTGTCACCGCCCAAAGTATAGCGGAATCAACACCTCATTTATACCGTCTTTTGTGTCCTAATTTCTGAGCTCATTATAAAATCCAGGTTAATTGCAACAGATAAGATACTCGAAAAAAATAGAAAGAAGCCCGTTATCTGGTGTTAACCAGGTAACGGGCTTCTTTTTCCGTTAACTAATTTTTGGTTTTAGTAATATCAGGCCGCTACCAACAACAGTTTCAATAACTCCACCCTAGATTGGTATGTACACTGTCTTTTTCTGTTTTATAGAAAATTCAAGAGCGCCGATATTTCCTTCATGTGTTTTCCTGGTGTAACTGAATCAACCGTAAGCCAATATCGGTATTCCGGTAATTAGTACCACAAGCCTCATTTTTCTTCTTGACTTCACAACGAATTCCATTACTGTTCGGTGTATGTAGTGGAGAATCCTTCTGGTGTAGAGGAAAGGGTCAGCTCGTCTTTGTCAGAATTGAACGAATAGTAGAGCGTGTCCGATGTGTCATCTGAAAAAGATCTCGTTATAGTTATCTCGTTTGCGTCCCAGGTACCGTTCTTGGTTGTTCCAACACCGATTATTGTTGTAGTTTCAGTAAATGTTTCGTCAGCATCAAAAACAAGTGTTGTGGTAATGTCGAGAACTGTTGATTCCCATGTTCCAATTATGGGTTCAAACCAACTTGCGACTTCATTCGATGTTTGCTCGCAGCCTGCGAAGATAAGCAAGGACAATACCGTGATGCCAATAAATCGTTTCATAAAAAATCTCCTCTATGTAATCCGGATAACTCCTGTCGTGAATATTGTTGGTATTCAACATTTCAGGAAGAAACTTTTTTTCACGTTGTAACGATAGTGCGGACTGTGTTGCAATCTGCAGATCACTACTCGGTGCCATGACTCTTTTCGAGCAATTGCCTATTGTAATGATAGTTCTGCCCTTACCGGTTGTATGTACGCCTTCGTACACTGGCTGGATTTTTTTTACATGCATGTAAAAAAAACAACCAGGCTTTTACACTTGGTTGTTCATGCGCAGAAATGTGTATCCGGAAAACTGTGGAAAGCTTATCTTGACAAGTTAAGATTCGGTGAATAGCCTAGAATACCGAATATGGCCAATAAAAAAATTATACGAGGCCTATTTACTATCTGTCAATGTAGCGCTTCTTTTTCCAATAGTTCAATAAATTAAACGTAAACATCAACCACTGCCGAACGCTACAGTTTACATTCAATAATTTTCGTGCCTTTTTGTTTTGTGTTGCCTGAAGCAGGCCCAACATTATTGGCAGCAGTCGCTATTTCTTGTTTCCCCGCGAAACCTTTCTGCGCTCCATTTCACTGAGCAGTATCTTGCGGATACGGACCGATTTCGGCGTGACCTCAACCATTTCCTCCTCCTGTAACAGGAGAATCGCCCGCTCAAGGGTCATGGGTTGAATCGGTGTCAGGGTCAGCGCTTCGTCTTTGGTGGTAGAGCGCATGTTTGAAAGCTTTTTCTCCTTGGACGGGTTTACCACCAGATCGAATCGGAGATTGTGCTGACCGATAACCATCCCCTCGTATACCGGCTCCCCGGCGACAATGTATAGATAGCCATGCGGTTCAAGATGAAAGAGCCCGTACGTAACGCCAACTCCATTATGATCAGAGACAAGAAAGCCGTTGGTGAATTCATCAAAATCTCCCCGGTACTCTTCAAACCCGGCAAATATGGTATTCATGATCCCGGTTCCCTTGGTATCGGTAAGAAACTGGTCACGATACCCAAGAAGTGCGCGGGAGGGAACAGAAAATTCCAGATGCACGCGCCCACCCGCCTGGCTGGTATAGCTGAGCATTCTCCCTTTGTGACTGTTCAACTTCATGGTCACATTTCCCGCGTATACTTCCGCGCAATCGATGTATACATGCTCAATCGGTTCCATCTTTTTCCCGTTCACATACTTGAAAATGACTTCCGGGCGGGTTACCCCGAGTTCATATCCTTCCCGCCGGAGCGTTTCAATAAGGATGACCAGCTGGAATTCCCCGCGGGCGCGGACGATGAATGCGCCGCCCCTGTTTTCCTCGTCAACCTGTAGCGAAACGTTTTTCAGGGTTTCTTTTTTTAGCCGCTCCAGAAGAATGGTCGACGTCGGATTTTTACCCTCGGTTCCCGCGATGGGAGATGTGTTGACGGAAAAGCGCATGGACACCGTAGGTTCATCAATGACAATCCGGGGGAGCGCCTTCGGTGCCTCCCGCGTACAGATGGTATCCCCGATTTTTACGTCGGCGATACCGGAGAGCACAATGATGTCTCCGCTTTCCGCACTATTGGTTTCAACCAGCGTAATACCCTCATAGGCTTGCAGCTTCGTCACACTCAGATTCTTGATAGCCCCGTTCTCGCCCAGACAGACAAGAGCGTCCTTTGCGCGCGTGTTACCGTGAATAACCTTGCCGATAGCCTGCCGACCAAAAAAGTCGGAATAGGAAAGATCCGAAACAAGCATCTGGAAGGGTTCGGTTGAACTATATGAAGGAGCGGGAATCTTTTCCAGAATCAGGTCAAAAAGCGGATCAAGGTTCCCGGACTCAAAATCACCGTCAAGAGATTCATACGCGATCCCCCGCTTTCCCACGGCATACAGGAGCGGAAAATCCAGTTGCGCGTCGTTGGCACCGAGATCGATAAACAGGTCATACACATCGCTTAGGACTTCCGCACAGCGGGCGTCGCTCCGGTCAATCTTGTTGACAAGGACGATTACGGATCGACCCAGCGCGAGCGCCTTGCCAAGAACAAACCGGGTTTGGGGCAATGGTCCTTCGGAAGCGTCAACAAGCAGGATAACCCCGTCGACCATGGACAGTGCCCTCTCAACTTCGCCCCCAAAGTCGGCGTGCCCGGGAGTGTCGAGCATGTTTATTTTTACACTCTTCCACACTACTGAGCAATTTTTTGCGGCAATGGTGATACCGCGTTCCCGTTCAAGATCCATGTTATCCATCATCCGTTCCGGCATATCCTTGCCCTCGCGGAACGTGCCAGATTGCCCGAGCATTGCGTCTATCAGTGTGGTCTTGCCATGGTCAACATGCGCAATTATCGCGATGTTTCGTATCATGGGGTTCGTTGCGTCTGTGTATTTCAAAGTGATTCCTGATTTCTCGATTACGAGCGGTAAGATTCCGGCAGTATAGTCGTAAAGAGCAGGTTGGTATATGGATGGGGGATGGATATTTGCTTAAACCGGGGTACACAAAAGGACGGCGCTTCCGGCTATCGTGTGGGAATACCAAAATATGATAAATTTTCCCTATGAGCGAGAGTCTAGAAGCTTTCTATACAAACCTGCTTGAGATAACCGAACCATGGGAAGTCTCATCAATTATGCGAGATAGCAAGACGAGGGAATTCACTGTTATAGTAGATTGGTGCGTGTTCTTCACTGCTTCCCGAATCGGGGGAATAGTATATCGCAATATCATCCTTTTTCACCCGATGGTGTACGACAGAAGGATGCAGCTCTATTTTGTTTACTCACAACGGTGTCAAAAGATCACCGGCAAGACTCTTGCTTGCGGTATCGAACACGACCGTATACTCCGTGCTGTCCATGGCCGTTATGGAATAGTTGACCGGGGCGGTACCGCCGGTTACGAGGCCGCGGAGGTTAATCGAATTTATTGCGCTTGACGCGACGTTTGACGCCATTATTTCGGTTCCTTTGAGCATGGTAGAACCGATGACGCCACTTGTCAACGTTGAGGGGAGACACCGTTCAGGGCCGAAGCTCTTCTCTTCATAACGGCAGGAAAGTATACCCGCAGGCGGTCG
>CAZVEL010000025.1:0-6013 GCA_964626305.1 uncultured Treponema sp.
ATGTGGTAAAGCTTGCGCACCAGGGATGGAAGGTTGACGAGATCGCCCGCGCGCTCCATCTTTCACGGGGAGAAGTTGAACTGATTCTGGAATTACCTCAAAAATAGATCAGGAGTAACGGGTGAGCAGGCAGGTTGCCCAAACAGCAACTGCTTCACCCCGGCCCACGGCGCCGCATCCTTCGCCGGTCTTTGCCTTTACAAAAACACATTCAGTATCAACACCGAGTATCCCGGCAATCGTAGCGCGTACTTCTTCACGCCAGGGAAGGAATTTCGGGTTTTCAAGGGCTATCACCGCGTCGATATTTTCGATCTGCCATCCTTGTTCCGAAATCATTTTCCATGCAGCAGAAAGAAGCTTCGCAGAATCAGCGTCTTTCCAGCGGGGTGCTCCCGGCGGGAAAAACTCACCAATATCACCAAGCCCGGCGGCACCCAGCAGGGCATCGGTGAGGGCATGGAGCAGAACGTCTCCGTCGGAATGGCCGTCTTCCCCCTTGTCAAAGGGAATATGCACACCGCCGAGCATGAGCCGTCGACCGGGAACGAGACGGTGCAGATCGTAGCCAAGCCCGGTTCGTATCATGCGATATCATCCCGGAAGGTGATTTTCCTATTTTTCCGGTCACCCGGACAGGTAAAGACGTTTCCCACGTATTGTCCCCAGATTTCTGCGTCATCGGTGCACTGTATACCGTCCTGCGAAGCCAGGCGGTGTGCTTCCAGAAGTTCCTGAAAGAGAAAGCCCTGCGGTGTTTGCACCGATACAATGCTTGAACGGTCCAGATGACGCAGTATATAACCGCTTGCATCGATTTCCTTTTGTGTGTCGACCGCAGGAAGTGCCGGGACCGCGGCGCCATGTTCCAGAGTGGCAGAGAGCACCCCGTTGATTATCGCCGGTGTAACCCAGGGGCGTGCCGCATCATGGATAAGGACGGTTGCGGGTGATCCGCGACCGATTGTTGAATGCATAAAAAGTGATTCAAGCCCGTGTCGTACGGAATCCTGCCGGGTGGAGCCTCCCTCCGTAAAGAAAAGGCGGCAGGATGTTTCTTCCAGAAGGGACTTGATTCTGGTATCTGCATCAAGTACCCGGCGTGCATGAATTTCACCGTCCGGTGGAACGGTTATCATCACCAGGGAAAAAAGACGGGTTTCAAGAAATGCATGGAGTGAAGAAGAGAGTACACTTATGGTACGTTCACCATTATCGGACAATGGAAGATATTCTTTTTTTCCGGTTATTTCCATTCGCGAGGAATACCCCGCAGCAGTCAGTACCAGGGTATGAGTCATGGATTAATCGTCGTCGGGGGTATCCTCATCTTCGGAAAGATCAGGGTCCAGAAAATCGTCATCGTCTTCAATGACAGAACTTTCCGGTTCATCTTCGGGCTCTTCCAGTTCATCCACAATGGGTTCAAGATGTGTATGGATAAGTCCTTCAACTTCAGCACGGGGTATGTTGAGGGCAAAGGTTATTTCATCTTCGAGCAATTTGCGTGCTGAATCATAGAGCTTCCGTTCAAGAATGGGCAGTTCCTTGATCTTGCTGCGGTGGTACAGGGAACGAACAATGGTAGCTATGTCGATGACACTGCCTTTTTTTAGAAGGTCCAGGTTCATCTGATAACGGAGCTTCCAGTCTGAAGGGATGGGTTCAAATTCCTCGGAAATAAGTTCAAGGGCTTTTTGGGCTTCCTTTTTTGAAACAATGGACCGAATGCCGAGCTCTTCAGCACGTAAAACGGGAACCATTACGGTCATGTCTGAAACTTCAAGGTAAATAACGTAGTACAGGATCATCTCGTCCTTGAAACTGCGTTCCTTAATTTCCATGATTTTTCCGACACCCTGACTCGGGTACACAATTTTCTGGTTAACCTTGAAGGTTGTTGACTGCCTCATATCCGTACCAGTATAGCATAAATACGGACTCTGGTCAAAGCCCGAGCGGCCCTCCGGAGGCACGTGCAACACCGGGTAATGCCTGTTTTGGGACGAATTTGATGAACTTGAATGGGTGAATATCGAGCGCATTGGTATACCATCCTTCAAGACCGTTCGTATCGATCACGTTGAGCGAAGGATTATGAGACAGGGGCAGAATGACCGCGCTGTCCAGGAGAAGCTTTTCGGCTTCGGCCAGTTTTTCATAGCGGCGTAGGGGAGACTTCTGGGACGATGCGTCCGTTATGATCTGTTCGTATTCTTGGTTTTGCCATCCGGAGTCGTTCAATGACGAGGCCGGACGAAACATTTCCAGGAAGGCCAGGGGATCGGCAAAATCACCGATCCAGGAGGTTACCCCCACGGCGTAGTCGTCGGTTCGTAACGACGAGTAGTATTGTGCGTAAGGAATGGTCTGTATCTGTACCGTAAACCCGAGGGTTTCCCAGGCAGTTTTGAGCATTTCGGCCATCGCGGTAAAGTGATCAGTTTCCGGTATGCGGATTACCAGCGGCGGTATGGAAGAAAAATCGGTAAGACCGGCATTTTCAAGCATCTCTACCGCTTCTTCCGGATTATGCTGTTCGATCCCTGCGAGTTCGGGATAACCGGAAATGGGGAAAACGAGGGTTTTTGCCGGAATGAGGTAGTTTTCCCGGAGATCGTTCCAGGGTACGGAAAGGAGCAGTGCGTTACGGATTTCGCTCGTTGCCCAGGGGCCCCATGTTCCGCGGAAAAAGAAGTATTCGGTGGAAAACATGGGAGTAATTTTGATGGACGCAGGATCTAAAACTCGGTTTGCCATGACTGCGCCGGAAACCCAATGAATTTCACCACGATTAAAGCGGCCGGTGATGGACTCCGCATCATCGCTGATAATTATTTTCACGGAAGGAAGCAGAACATTCTCCACATCCCAGTACCGGTCGTTTTTTTTCAGACGGATCTCTTCGGCTGTGAAGGTTTCTATGACAAAAGGACCACTCGCTACGGGTACCGCGAAACGGTCAGGGGATGGTTCTGTACCCCGTGAAAGATCCGAAGGATGAACAATACTGAATGCGTGATGACAAAGAATTTTGGGTAAGTGTTCCGCGGGAGTTGAAAGGGTTACCTGTACCGTCTGTTTGTCAACAGCGGTTATTCCCACACTGTCCGGATCAGGATTGTCACCGGTACGGTATGCATGCGCGCCGGTGATACTGTCGAACATCGAGGCATAGGGCGCCGAGATACGAGGATCCAGGAGGTTTATCCAGGAATCACGTACCGTTTGCGCGGTAATGGTATCACCGTTTGAAAACTCGGCGTTGTTCCGGATCGTAAAACGCCATTCAAGACCGTCCGGAGAAATGGACCATGATTCCGCGATCGCCGGTTGCGGCTCCATGGAATACGGATCGTATACAAAGAGTCCTTCGTACATTGCGGTAAGTATCTGGGCTTCGTCGGCATTATAGGCCCGGTGCGGACGGAGGTCCGGGATATTTGACGAGATGCTCGCCACGAATTCGCTTTGCGGATAGTCGGTCTCTTCCGCGGAAAAAAATGCGGGAATCAGGCATACTGCCGCTATGAAAAGAAAGATTTTGCATGGTTTACACATTGGTTATCCCCAGTTTCTTCAGTTGTTGTTGTTCTTCAACCTGTGCTGCGTACTCCGCACGACACTGATTTGCCTTAACAAGGTTGTTCCGGATTGCTGATATTTCCACTTTTACTCCCCGGATTCTGTTCCGTGCGTCGGCCGGAACGGATTGTTTAAAATACGTGTCGAGACCGTTGCACTGTTTCAGTACCGTGTTGAGTTCCGCGATATGTCGGGTAAGCAGATCGAGAATCTGCTGTTCGTCCATCATCTCGATTTTTTGATACGCGGCGGATGTTTTAACCGTGAAACCGGTCAGAATCCGTGAGCGGTGGCGGATATTCTCCATCAGCAGCAAAAAGTCTACCGTTTCCCGCTTTGTCGCCTGAGTTATCGGATCAACGGTTGTTATGGTAATTGTTTCGTCTTCTTCTTTGAGATTGAATGCTTTCCGTATCAAGCGGGCGATTTTTTCAAAGAGTCCTTTTTCACTGGAGAGAAGAATATTCCTGTTTTCCGCCAGTTTGTTGACAATCTCGTCCAGTTGCGGGGATGCGGCCCCCAGTGTCCGGATTCCATCCAGAAGTACCGGTTTAAGGCTCTGATCTTCGGGCTTACCGGCATCCGCTTTCTTCGAAACCGTGATGCGGTTTAATAACTGTTGCTGCAGAACGGCATGGTCAGGGGAATAATCTTCCTTGAGAATTTCCTCAATGAGCTCGGTATAGAAGGGTTGTCCTTTCATTGATACGGCAAAGGCCTGTTTTATCTCCCTGATTATGCCGGTTATGTTTCCCGTCATTTTTTCGGGATTTATGATTACTCCTGGCAGTACCAGTTTCCGAACGGCGACCTTGTACCGTTCGCGATGGAATTCGGTGAGACTCTTCAACGTACGGTTGATCGAAAGAGAAGTTTTTGAAAGCTGTGAGAGCGCGTCGTTTACAATACTGATGGATAGCGGATCGGTACCGCTTCGAAGGGTGGTAACAACTTCCGCCAGGGCCCGGGTGTTGGGATTTGTGGACGTGGGAGAAAAAGATTCCCATAAAAATACCTGATTGAGTTTTATCAAAAGTGCGATTCGATCTGTCGTAATGAAATCGCAGGTAAACTGGTAGGAATTGTTCAAAAAATCGACCATTGCCTCATACTGGGACAGACGGCTCCCAACGATGGCACTCTTTTTATCGTCACCGAAATCTTCGGTTTCGGGAATCTGGATTTCAGAGGTCTTGCTGTCGTATTTATAAGGATCATCATACAGAAACCCTTTTTTTACGAGAACCGTTTTAACTGTTTTTATCGCACTGTGCGCTATCCGGTAGTCTTCGTGCATTTTGGGGAGAAGGTACGAGTCAAACAGTTTTTGACGCTCGGTCAGAGCCTGATAGAGTTGGTCTGCAAAATCCATGCTTTGTTCCATAAGACAAGTATTGTCGAAAATGACGAAAACGGCAAGCGTCTTACTCGGAGATACGGTTATCCGGTAGGGTCGGCGGTGGTGGATTCGTGTTTTCAGTATCCGCGATTTTTTTGCCGGAGGGCGGTGTTATGGTCAGGCAGAAAATCACCATCAGTGAATCGGTGATGCTTGTGTCCTGATCGGTCCAGAGGTTGAATACAGGAAGGCCTGCGCGGAGACTCGCTCCGGCACCCCAGCCATTCGTGAGGCGATAGCGTACTCCCGCATGAACCATGGGGTAGAACCAGCGGAGGGAGCTCCAGAGATACGAGTTTATCTCCTCGACCTGGTCGCCCGCGCTCATGTCGGAGTCGTAGCTTTTTTCGTCCGGAGATACACTGGATTCAAGAAATCCATACCGAAGCAGTATTGCCGGGCCTCCGCCGAAACTGTACAGGAACCGGTCCTTTTCAATAGTGTACAGGACGCTTGCGTCAAGCAAAAGGGACGGAACAAAGGCGGTCCGGTTTTCGATTTCGGCCGGAAGCGCCTGGTCGTTCGCCCATAAATAGCCAAGCATGAACAGTGATGCGGATGGTGCAAAATAGACCCCGGGTTTCCATATCGGGAGACGGTATTCGGCTCCAACAAGCCCTGCAAGCGGGCTCGGAGCACTGTCGAGTCCTCCAGGACTTCCATCAGGATTCATGCCGGGGACGTCTGTTACACCGTCTCCGTCGGCATTATACACATAATTCAGTCCGCCGAAGAATGACCAGGAAGAATATGGGCGTGTTGTACCAGCGGTATCCTGAGCGGATACTGTGGCCGTGAGAAGAATCAGGCTGATAACAATGGTTAAAACCTGTTTCATTCAGCTTCAGTATATCCCATCGGGCAGGTGTATTTCCAGAATACCGGCCCGTCCTGTCTCATAAAAACGCTGTTCTTCCCAGGCCGCGAGCAAAACAGTGCCTGAAACAAGTACCGCCGTATAGCGGTACCCGCCGGAAAGAACCGGGAGTTTGTATGCTTGTACCGTGTCCCCTTGCACAAACAGGGTTC
>CAZVEL010000026.1:0-7143 GCA_964626305.1 uncultured Treponema sp.
GCATGCCGGGGACCGGAAAAACCATGCTGGCCAGGGCTGTTGCGGGTGAAGCTGATGTAGCTTTCTTTAATATATCGGGAAGCGACTTTGTGGAAATGTTTGTCGGTGTCGGTGCGAGCCGCGTCCGGGATCTTTTTGAACAGGGCCGCAAGAGCGCTCCCTGCATCATTTTTATTGATGAACTGGATGCGGTCGGGCGGACCCGCGGCGCCGGATACGGCGGCGGTCACGACGAACGGGAACAAACGCTCAACCAGATGCTCGTTGAAATGGACGGCTTTGATACCAAGGACGGTGTGATCATTCTTGCCGCAACCAACAGACCCGATGTGCTCGATCCCGCCCTGCTCAGGCCCGGACGTTTTGACCGGCAGGTGGTTGTGGCCATGCCCGATATTCGTGAACGGGAAGCAATTCTGCGGATTCACGCGGCAAAAATCCCGCTTGACGACGCGGTTGACCTTCAGCGTTTCGCGCGCGCTACGCCGGGTATGAGCGGGGCCGATCTTGCCAATCTGGTTAATGAAGCAGCGCTCTACGCCGCGAGAAAAGACAAGGAAACAGTTGAGTCGCCGGATTTTGAAGAAGCCCGGGACAAGATACTTATGGGTGTCGCACGAAGATCATTGGTTATGCCGGATAAAGACCGGCGTATGACCGCGGTTCACGAATCCGGCCATGCCCTGCTGCATTACTATCTGAAGAATGCCGATCCCCTCCACAAGGTGACCATTATCCCCCGCGGGCAGGCATTGGGGCTGGCAGTATCACTTCCGGAAAGCGATGCCTATTCCCGCACACGCGGCTGGCTTCGTGACCGGATATGCATCAACTTTGGCGGCTATGTCGCCGAAAAACTCGTATATGGTGAGACAACAACCGGCACCAAGGCAGATCTGCAACAGGCAACCGATATAGCCCGCCGTATGGCCTGCGAATACGGCATGGCGGATGATCTTGGTACCGTTACCTATGGTCAGGAAGATGAGCCGATATTTATCGGTAAGGAAATAGCCCGACACAAGGACTATTCAGAGGATACGGCACGTCGTATTGATACCGCGGTAAAAAATATACTGGATGAAGCCCGTATGGACGCTGAAAAGATAATAACCGCACACCGGGATGATCTTGACCGGCTGACCGAGGCGCTTTTGGCAAAAGAAACGCTGGATGATGTGGAAGTTCGCGCGCTTTTTGCCGCGCCACCCGAAACATCTGCCGATAATGAAACGGAGGAGCAGTAAGCGTGAAAACTACACGGAGATTGACTGCATGGACCTGTGCCGTGCTGATCAGTGTCTGTACACCCGCTCTACTTCCATCTGAACAACCGGTACAGTCAAAAAATACGATCAACGCTGCAGCCGCATTCCGGTCACTTGAACGGGCGGTAACCCTTCTTGCCGAATCGCGGTGGGAACAGGCTTCGTTTGAAGCCCATCTGGGAAGCACTTATGATCCCCTCCTTGCAGATTTTCCCTACATAGAAGCCCTTTCCCTTGCTGGACGCGGATGTCCCCGGGCCGATATTCTGGAGCGTCTTGAAGCCTCCCTGGCGAAAGGATTGTTCTGGCGGAGTTATGACCGACGTGAAGCGGTACGGTTTTGTGCCCGTCTCTATGCCGAAACCCTCCGTTACCGGGATGCATTGGCCCTGCTGGACACTGACCGTGATACCCGCACCGCAGAAGCCGATTATGTACGTCTGCTTTGCCTGTATGGTCTTGGGCGGCGGGAGGAAGCCGTCCATCTTGTGTCCCGGAGTCTCGAACGCTGGCCGTTCGACAGTCGTTTTGCCGAGGTTTTTCTCCGACGCGAGGCTGTGTTACCAAAAAATCCGCTTGTTACGGATGTCGCCGCAAAGATACTTTCACGATTGTATCTCTGGCAGGAACAGCGTCCGGTCCTTCTCCTTCTTGCCGTACCCTTCGAGCATTCTGCTCCGGCGCGCGAGCGGAATATCCGCATGTTCAGGAACATGCTTGATACCGGATCCGCTTCTGCCCACGTATTGTCATCAGTTCTTGCGCTGGAATATGGGCTTATTTCCGAAGAACAGGCTCTGGAAGAGCTGTTCCGCTACGAAAATGAGGGAATTCCCCGGGAGGCACTGTTCGCTCTGGCCCCCCTTCTGGTAACCGATCAGATACGTGCACAATATCTCGAGAAAATGTCTTCTTTCAGTGGCATTCTTGTTCATGATGAAAATTCCGATGGAATCCATGATTCAACCATACGCTACCGCATGGGAAGACCGGTATGGGCAGAATTCGACACAAACCAGATCGGATATCCCGAGATTGTGGTGATCGCGGAACTGGGCGATCCGGCAACCATCTCCCTCGGATTGGAAAACACCGAGGTGATCTATGATACCTATCCGTATGTTAACAGCGTTCAGAAGAACGGACGTACGTACACGCTCAGGCCGCAGACCCTTTCCTGGGCACCGGTCAAATGGCTCCGATACGACGGGATTCCCGATGGTTTTTTTTACCTGGTACGGAATCCCGAAGAAGGACCCCTTACCGAACGAATGCTCATTGCCTCGTCGTTGTATTATACGGAGCCTATTGAAGATACCCCATCCGAAGAAACGCGGTTTGTTCTCGAGAATTCGATCCCTGTAATGAGCGAGCAACGTGTTGACGGGAAAGCCCTTTCCCGGACAACATATAAGTCCGGCAAACCCGTATCCACAGTACAGGATTCGAATGATGACGGATATTTTGAAACACGCAAGACATATCATCCAGATTCGACCGTCGCTTCGATAGAAATAGACCGAAATACCAACCGGACCTATGAATATCGTGAAGACTATGGAACAGACGGTACCGTTGTGAAACGGTGGGATTCTGACGAAGACGGAGTATATGAAACGGAATGGGAATTGACTGCTGAGGGACAGGAAACATCCCGCTGGATTCATCCTGTTACCAGACAGCGGGTGGAAGCCGTGGTGGAAAATGGACAACCCCGATCGGTACGATATGGATCGGTGGTACAACCTGTAGTACCGGATGCCCGGAATGATATCCAGTGGATAGGACGAATTCCCGCAAATTCACGGGATGTTGCACGCAAAATTTTCGAATGTCTTAACCGTGACACGTTCCCGGTTGTTTGCTCAATGATGGAAATTGATTCTTCCCATTATGCCGTGGTACGGACCGGCGGGTTTGTTTTTGTGGAGCTTCTAGATGCTGAATAACCGATTGTATGCTTTCTTCTTATTAACAGGAATAAGCCTTGTTGTTTCATGTTCATCCGTACCCGATACCGGGACCGTTGTGGATTATTCTGACGAACGAAGCATACTTTATGAAGTAGGACGTGCCCGTACCGTGATGGAAAAAGATCCGGTGAAGGCCTTGCTCAAAGCCGTTCTATTGGTGGAAAATTCAAAACCTATGCCCGAAATAGACACCTTGTACACAGATACCCGTGAAAAAGCGCATAGCGAGTTCGAAGCAGCCGTAGCAGCCGAGCGCTGGTCAGACGCCCTGCGGATATGGAAATCACTCGACACTCTGTCACTTGCTCCTTCGGGCTGGGATGAACAGCGAATACTGAATAACCGTAAGCAATCCTGGCAGGTCAACGGTAACCGTACCCTCCTTGATCTTGAACGGGTTGAACAGGCATCTCCCGACGATGATGCTCCCGGACAGGATATTGTTGCCCGCATGATAAAGGGAACCGTTACCGTATGGGTAGACCGTGGCTTGCGTGTTGAACGACGGGTTGGTTATGCTGACCGGGTAATCGGTTCAGGATTTTTTATTGACGAACGCGGATATCTGGTTACCAACTACCATGTGATTTCAAGTGAAGTGGACCCCACGTACGAAGGTTATTCCCGGCTGTTTATAAAACTTGCCAGTGATCCCGAAACGAGGATTCCCGCCCGGGTAATCGGATGGGATCCCGTATTCGATCTTGCCTTGCTGAAGACCGAAATCACCCCTCCCGAAGTGTTCCGTCTGGGATCTTCCCAGGAACTTTCTGTGGGAAACCGCATATATGCCATAGGATCACCGGCAGGACTCGAACAGACACTGACCTCGGGGATTGTATCAGCCCAGCGGCGGAGAATCCTTTCATTGGGGGATGTTTTGCAGATAGATGCACCGATCAACCATGGAAATTCCGGCGGTCCCATAGTAGATGAGAAGGGAAGGGTGCAGGCGGTTGTCTTTGCCGGAATAGAACCGTTCGAAGGACTCAATTTTGCCATCCCCGTCGAACTGCTCAAGATTATCCTTCCCGCCCTGTATGAGGGAGGGAAGATACAACATGCATGGATGGGCGCCTATGGTCGAACCGGAAGCAACACTACTTCCACAAACACGGACGGTGTTTCTGTGGTATACAGCATTCCCGGTAGCCCCTTGGCCATTTCCGGTGTTCCAGACAATACCGTCATTACCGCATTCAATGATCAGCCGGTTACAACGCTTGAAGAATTGCAGAACATGATAATACGCGAACAGTCCGGAACCATTGTTAAGATAACCGGGATCGATGATTCGACCGGAAATGACGCTGAGCGGAACTGGTACGTCATGCTTGATGATCGCCCGGAAAAACCCGGAAGACTTGCCTTTGACCGGGATGTTTCCTACCGAGTTATGCTTCCCCTTTTCGGGATGCAATTGGAACCCATCGGATCAAAGGATCGCTATTCTGTTGTTTCGTTGATACGGGGAAGCAACGCGGATGAGTCGGGATTTTCTGAACAGGATTCTGTCGAGTTGCGGAAGATTGATTTTATTGATGAACACGATCTTGTTTCGGTACAGCTTCTGACAAAACGGCGGAAAAGCGGCTATCTTGACGCCTTTATCAGCCTGACTGCGTCTCTGGACAGTCCCTCTTATTTTTAATATAGTGCGGATATGACAGACCCCCAGTACATACGGAATTTCTGCATCGTTGCGCATATTGATCATGGAAAATCCACCCTTGCCGACCGTCTTATTGAAAAAGCCAAAATAATAGATGAACGAAACTATCATGAACAGATGACCGACAGCATGGACATTGAACGGGAACGCGGAATCACCATCAAAAGCATGGCGGTGACCATTCCATACCTTGCCAATGACGGAAATAAATATCTTTTGAATTTCGTTGATACCCCGGGACATGTCGACTTCTCATACGAAGTGTCCCGTGCAATTGCCTCGTGTGAAGGAGCACTCCTTTTAGTGGATGCCTCACAGGGGATTGAATCCCAGACGCTTTCCAACATGTACCTTGCCCTTGAACATGATCTTGAAATACTACCAGTTATCAACAAAATTGATCTTCCTGCTGCCGATATTCCCGGCGTTAAACAACAGATAGAACACGACCTCGGCCTTGATGCTGAAATCGCTTCTCTGGTATCCGCAAAAACGGGAGTCGGTGTAGATGAACTCTTTGAAGCCATTGTTAAGCGCATACCACCTCCTGTTGGCCGTGCTGATGGTCCCCTGCAGGCCCTGATCTTTGATTCCCATTATGACTCGTATCGTGGAGTTATAATCCATATACGAGTTTTTTCCGGGCGTTTGAAAAATGGACAAACAATACGTTTTATGAATACCGGTGGCGAGTACAAAGTAGAAGAAACAGGTATATTCATTCTGAAGCTTGCATCATCCGATGAACTTGCTGCCGGAGATGTGGGGTATATCATTGCAGGAATTAAGACAATCGAAGATGTTCGTGTTGGTGATACCATAACCGACGCAGACAAACCATGCGAAAAGCCACTGCCTGGCTTCCGGGAAGTAAAACCGGTTGTATTTTCGTCAATCTATCCCGTGGACAGCAACGAGTACGAAGAATTACGCGAAGCGATAGAAAAACTCAAACTTAATGACGCAAGCCTTACCTGGGAAAAAGACTCCTCAGTGGCACTGGGACATGGATTCCGCTGCGGATTTCTTGGACTCCTGCATCTTGAGGTGGTCCAGGAACGACTGGAACGAGAGTTTAACCAGTCGGTCATTTTTACTGCTCCATCAGTTGAATACCGGATAACCCTGCGGAGTGGAGAGGTTGTTATGTGTGACAATCCCGCCAACTATCCGGATGAAGGAAAAATTGAATGTGCCGAAGAACCGTACATCAAGGCATCGATCATTACCCCGACTGATTATCTGGGGAACATCATGTCCCTATGTGTTGAAAAACGGGGTGTACAAATTGGTATGCATTACCTGAACGAGAAGCGGGTTGAAATGGTCTATGAAATGCCACTTGCCGAAGTACTCTTTGACTTTTACGATCGCATGAAAAGTGTGAGCCGGGGATATGCTTCCTTTGACTATGATATACTCGGCTTCCGCACGACCGATCTGGTGAAAATTGACATACTTATAAACGGCAAATCTGTTGATGCCCTGTCACAGCTCTGTTTCCGTGCCAATGCTTACAACAAGGCACGACATGTGTGCGGACAGCTCAAGGACGAAATAACCCGGCAACAATTCAAGATCGCTATCCAGGGTGCAATCGGCAGCCAGATAATCGCACGTGAAACCGTCAATGCGCTGCGTAAAGATGTTCTCGCAAAATGCTACGGTGGTGATATTACCCGGAAGCGGAAACTGCTGGAAAAACAGAAAGAAGGAAAGAAACGTCTCAAAATGGTGGGAGATGTAGAACTGCCACAGTCAGCATTTCTCTCTGTACTCAAAACAAAAGAAGACTGACTCAGGATTCGACTATTGCCACACCGCTTTGTGCCGTTATGGTTTTCAGGAACACATCCGCCTCCACACGGACCCGGTTCAAGAAACTCTGGTCAGTTTTGCTTACGCGAGGCGCATCCGGAAAATGGCTATATACATAGGAACATTCGTCAATCAGATTTGATATTTCGCTATCGCCCGCTTTCAGGTCACCGGTAAGAATGTCACGGAGACGTTTGAGCCGATTATACTCATCTTGCAGAAAAACACGAACGGCCTCTTTCCGCTCCGAAGAGGAGTCCCCCGGGGACGACGGAACAGGATCCGTGGGACTGGAATGGGTATGTCTAGGAGGAAAAGCCGAAAGGATTTTTTCCGCCTCATCATGCGAAAGCCGGCGACAACCGGTATCAAGACCATCCTGACCGATATCAAAATACCGGTGGTCTGAACC
>CAZVEL010000027.1:0-4019 GCA_964626305.1 uncultured Treponema sp.
TTGTTCGACTGGTTTGCAGAAACTCCACCAGGTTATAACAATTCAGGAAATAGTTTCGGTCAGTTGGAGCTTATATGAAATTTATTTTGGACACTAGTGGCAATATAATAATAAAATAATATCCTGAAACTATTGACAACCAACTTTAAGGCACTAAACTCATATAAGTATCGCTAATAGCGATAGTCTGTGTTGGCGCCACAACAGAATCATAATCTCTCGTACTGAATAGTACGGTATGCAAACCATTTTCTTGTTGAAAATGATGCTGTTACCATCTGGAGGATTCTATGAGTTTACGAGCAAAACTGCTCACCGGATTTTGTGTGGTTGCCGCGATGTCGCTTGTTGTCGGTCTGGTTGGACTCAGAAATATGGGTTCAATGAATGATACCACAGATCAGATGTATCAAAACGAATTACAGGGCCTCTCGCTCATCAAGGAAGCCAATCTCTGTGTCTTGTATGCCAGCCGGGCGGAAAAGAATTATATTCTTGCCACAACTGAAGAAGACCGCCAGATGTATAAGGGACAATGGCAAGATCGAGTAGAACTTGTTGACGATTATTTACAGGAGGCTGAAACAAAATTTATCGATGAAGGCGGACAAAGGCTGGTTGAAGAAGCGTTGCAGGCATACAGCAATTGGTTACCATTAACCAGAAATGTAATGCGTATGGGGGAAACCCAGGACCTTGCCGAAGCAAATGAGGCTGCAGATCTCTCGATGGGAGCTGCACGTGAGCAGCTTGATATAATTGACGCTCTTATGACTCAGCTTGCGGAAAGAAAAGAAGAAAACGCACAAGAAGCGTCAGATATTGCAACACAGTTGTATACAACCAGTATCCTTCTCATGCTCATCGTAATTGGTGGTGCCATGCTTTTGGGAATTGCAATCGGAGTTATCCTTTCAAATTCTGTTCTGAAAACGGTGGGTGGTGAGCCCGCGGAAATAGAAGAGCTGACTCGCAAAGTTGCAACCGGGGATCTTACTGCTGATACATCGCATGTTGCGAAAGTAACCGGTATTCACAAGTCCTTGCTGCTCATGATCGAGAAACTGGCAGAAATTGCGTTGAATATACGTAATGCCTCGAATCAGGTTTCCGCTGGAAGCCAGCAACTCAGTTCCTCTGCACAGGAAATGTCCCAGGGGGCCTCGGAACAGGCTGCCTCTGTTGAGGAAGTATCGTCATCCATGGAGGAAATGGCATCGAATATAAAGCAGAATGCTGATAATTCCACATCTACCGAGAAAATAGTTCAAAAGAGTGCACAAATAGCCGAGGAAAGTGGTGCTTCTGTGTCTCAAACTGTTGAAGCCATGAAGAAGATAGCGGCAAAGATTTCAATAATTGAAGATATAGCCCGATCAACAAACATGCTGGCCCTGAATGCTTCTATAGAAGCAGCACGTGCGGGAGAATATGGGAAAGGATTTGCTGTTGTTGCCTCCGAAGTGGGAAAACTTGCTGAACGAAGTCAGAAAGAAGCTGGTGAAATCAATGCTCTATCCGGTGAGAGTGTCAAGATTGCCGAGCAGGCCGGCACAATGATGGAGAACATGCTTCCTGAAATCAAGAAAACGGTGGAACTGGTTCAGGAAATTACCGCGGCAAGTAATGAACAAAACTCAGGTGCAGAACAGATTAATCAGGCAATTATGCAGCTTGATCAGGTTGTTCAACAAAATGCATCGGTTTCTGAAGAATCAGCTTCGATGTCGGAAGAACTCGCAAGTCAGGCAGACATGATGAAAAACACTATCGCCTTTTTCAAAATATCAAATAAATCAGAGCAAACGGTTCATGTAAAGCACCTTTCCAAGAACGTACAACATGTACAACCTGTATCGGAAAAACCGAAGCAGGACATTGTTCCTGGTGGAACCTCCCATAAAGCACTTGATGGGATAACGGTAAACCTTGATGACGAAGAACGGCAAAACAGGAAAGTAGACGAGCAGGACAGTGAGTTTACTGAGTATTGAGAAAAACAGGAGGAAACTATGGAACAAACAAATCAGTATTTGACCTTTGTCCTGCGGGAGGAAGTCTACGCAATTCCCGTGATTAATATCCGGGAGGTCCTTGTTATCCCCCGGTTGACCAGAATCCCGCGAATGCCGCAATACATGCGGGGAATTATCAATTTACGCGGAGCTGTTGTACCAGTTCTGGACTTGTGTCTGAAATTCGGTCTGGGTGAAACCGAACAAGACATTTCCAATGCAATAATTGTTATAGAAATCCCGGTACGTACTAATGACGAGACGGATTTGCTGCATGTAGGGCTACTCGTTGATGCTGTTCAAAAAGTAATTACCATTGACGAACAGCACATTGAACCAGCCCCACGGATCGGAACAACGGTCAATACAAATTTTATTTTGGGAATGGGTCATGTAGGTGAGAACTTCCTGGTTATTCTTAATATCCGGGAAATTCTCACAGCCGAAGAAACCAGGATTCTGGAATCTGCAGATGTTACAGACACAGAACCAGCTTGACCCGCTGATATTCAGTTCTGCACCGATCGGTATGGCTGTTATCAATACAGCCTCCGGTCGTATTGTGCAGGCCAATGACGCCTACTGCAGATTGCTCGGATATTCGAGGGAGCATGTTGAAGGACGTACCTGGATGCATTTTACGCATCCCGAAGACATTGCTCAGGATCTTCTTTGTATTCGGAGGATGCATCAAGAAGGTCTTGCGAAAATTGAACGTACCAAACGGTACATAAAACCGGATTGTACAATTGTTCACGCTCGTATCCATATTACGCAGCTTAACCAGTATCACGCACCAATACATCTGGTCATGGTAATGGATACGAGTGAGACCTACCGGTATCGTCAACAGATGAAAGAACGTTTTGGTATGCTGAAAAATGTACGGGAAGCTATTTATCATTCGCTTGCCGTTGTTGCACAATTCCGGGACCGGGAAACGGGGGAGCATCTAAACAGAACGAACGAATATGTGCGCCTGCTTTTTAATCATTTACCATTTTCTCATCCATTTTCACGTCATGGTATAGAAGAAATTGCCCGGGCTTCCAGACTTCATGATATCGGTAAAGTTGCCATCCCGGATAACATCCTTCTGAAGGCAGGACCTCTGACGCAGGAGGAACGCCAGCTCATGCAGACGCATACAACAACAGGGGCTCTGGCAATCCGGGAGACAATGCAATACATGCCGTCGGATGCCGTTTTGACGTATGCACATGATATTGCCCTGTACCATCATGAATGGTGGGATGGAAGCGGATATCCGGAAGGATTGGCCGGGAACGGGATTCCGCTTGTGGCAAGGATCATGGCAATAGCAGATGTTTATGATGCTCTTCGATCGGAGCGGGTCTATAAGCAGGCAATGAATCATGCCCGGGCACTTGAGGTTATGACAGCCGAAAAAGGAAGTCATCTTGATCCACAACTACTGGATGCCTTCATCGCAGAATCACCACAGGTCCAAAGAATACATGATAATCAGGGATAAACAATCATGTGCGTAGTGGGCAAAATGCGTGAATAAATGCTACACTGATACTTCAATGGAGTAACGTATGGTCAGTATTCAGACATTGGAAAAGAAGCCGCGTCGTATTTATTTCGCGCTTTTGGCATTTCTCGCATTTCTGCTTCCGCTGGGAATCTATGAAATATATAACGGGCAGTACATGTTCTTTATTCTGGAAGCGGTTGCTTTTGTTTTGGGTGTGTCGTATGCCGTAAAGTTCAAGAAAGCCTTTTCCTGTATCGAGCTGTACCGGTCCAACCTTACGCTTGTCCGGGGCTCAATCCGAAAAGACGTCCCGTATGACGCAATCAGGATCCTTGAGGAAATGCGAAACTATCTTGCAGTCATCTATATAAGTCCGAAGGAACAGTACCTGATTCACAGCAATCATTATCCGGGCATGAAGAACGAGGACCAGAAACGGACAGTCAATCTTCTTGCCGGGGAGATAAAGAAACGCACTGGAGAATGTCCCTTTGTGAAATACC
>CAZVEL010000028.1:0-3204 GCA_964626305.1 uncultured Treponema sp.
CGCCTTCGGCACCACCCGCCCCGATAATCGTATGCAGCTCGTCTATAAAAAGAATAATGTTGCCTGCCTCGGCAATTTCTTTCATTATCCGCTTGAGTCGTTCTTCAAATTCACCACGATACTTGGTACCGGCAATAACCGATGCCAGATCAAGCACGAGAAGTTTTTTGCCTACAAGGTTACGGGGAACTTTCTCTGAAACAATTCTTTCTGCAAGTCCTTCCACAATAGCGGTCTTTCCCACACCGGGCTCACCGATAAGGACCGGATTGTTCTTGTTGCGTCGTGAAAGAATCTGAACGACACGCTTTATCTCTTTTTCACGACCAATAACCGGATCAAGCCGCCCATCCCGGCTCATCCGGGTGAGATCCTGACTGTATTCGTTTAACATGCTCGCATTTCTCGGTACCTGCGCCGCTTCCGGAGAGGATGGCCGTTTTTGACGGGTAATGAGTGAGGTATCCCTGTTCGCCGTCAGTTGTTGTACCGCACTGCGAATTTCGTCTATCGATATGGATTCCTTTTCAAAGAAAAGAAATGACGGGCTTTGGGGTTCACGAACACAGGCGAGCAGTATGTGCTCGGTCCCTATGTAATCATGTCTAAGACTGCGTGCCTCAATCGAGGCAGCGTCAAGAAGACTTCTCAGACGACGTGAAGGCGGAATATCTCCAAAAACAATGGTTCCGGCACGTGGTGGCAGTGACTGCTCAAGCTGTAACTGAAGAGAAAGAAGATTGATACGGAGTTTTTGCAGTACGGAAAAACCGGTACCGTCTGAAGAATGTATCATGGCAAGAAGAACATGCTCGGGCAACAGTTGATCGGCATTCGAGCGCTTTGCCTCTTCCTGACTGAGCATGGTTAACAGTTTTTGTGCACGTTGTGATAGACCCTTGAACACTATCCACTCCTCTCCCTGATATCGGCGTCTTTAAGTACTTCCTGAACAATCATTGCCCGTAACCGATCCATTCGTGTTTCTTCGGACACAATGTCACCCTCTATAGTAATACTATCGCCGGAAAGAACAAAGTGCAAATGAGCATTTTGAATCCGGTATAAAAGCGCAGTCAGTTCATGATTACCTATACCCTTTATGAGGGCCAGATTGACACCGAGTTTTATTCGGTGCAAAAGATCTATAGCCTCCGAAAGCGGGAGCAGCCGGGCATGTTTTGCCGTTACAATTGCCCGGAATATACTGTCTTCAATCATCGTGGGTTTCGACCGGAGCAGTTCAGAGCGGCTTTTTCGTTCAAGGCTTACCAGTCTGGTTACAGCCTGGTTCATTATCGATAGTTGCGAGTCAATATCGCCATGTGAGGCTGAAAGATTTGATACCTGATAGAGGCATCTGAGCGAAGTGCTATTTTGCTGTCCGTAGAATCCTTTCAGCACAAACCCGTTTGCAAGAAAATCGCGTATAACCCGGTCCAGAAGACCGTTCATGGAAAGCCCCGTCAGGCAAACCAGTGCCGAAATCTTCAATCCGGTTCCGGTTGAAAACAAACTGGATGAAAGATAGCCGAATCCGGGCATGGAAGCAAAATCCAGCTTTTTCTGGAGAAGTTCCTCCAGGGTTCGTGTTGCCTTGCTGCATGAATACAGTGAAAGACCGGAGGAAAATGCCGATATGCGAACATGGTCCTCCATGTTCACCGTAACGGATAACACTCCGTCGTTTCGCACAATTATTCCCCGCCAGGGTTCATTGCCGGAATCGGCTTCGATTACACCACGTTCAGCAAGTATCCGTCTGCCCAGAACATCCAGATTGGACATCTGAAGAATCTGATACTGGTCAGGATTGTCCTGATGATTGAACGCGTCGAAGATAAGGGACTGTACCCGTTCAGCGTCATCGGATTTTATCGTGAGAGGAAACGGAAAGCCGTCGAGATTCCGTGAAACACGGACCCGGCTGGACAATACGACATCATTTTCCGGTCCTTCATCGGTATACCAGGCATCGGAGGAAACAGAACGGTCAAGCATCAGTTCTGCTCCATTGTTTTCAGACGATCCCGGTAATATGCTGCCAACTCATAGTTTTCCCGTTCAATGGCACGGTGAAGTTCCCGTTTAAGTTGATCGGGCGTGGGACTGTTACCCTCTCCGCTCTTTTTCCCGGGAAGCGGTCCGGTATAGGCATATTCCACTCCGTCCTGACGGAGGAGTGCGATTATCTCCGCACGGAAATGATGATAGCATTCAGGGCAGCCCGTTTTCCGGTGTTTCTTTATATCGTCCATGGTACACCCGCAATTCGGACAGGCATTTGCCGCATCGCCATTAGTGTTTTTTTTGTCTAGCACATCCGAAAAAAGGCCGCCGAGAGAAATGTCAATTTTATTCTCAGTGGTGGAAAACCCCCTCTCCCGGGCGCACTGCTCGCAAAGATGCAGTTCAACCGAGGAATCACGGGAAACCTGTTGTACAAAGATTACTGCCGTTCGTATGCGGCAAATATCACATTTCATCAAAACTTCCTCAGAGTATCCAGTGGCTTTTCACGTCCTGCACGGATAGCAGGTAACAGCGAAACAAACACGGCCAGCACGAGCGTTCCCGCCGCAACCATGAATAATTCCGGAAACCGTATTGTCACCGGAATATTCTCCAGATAAAATGCCGGATCAAGCAGATGTACCGGGAGAGGTTGGGATTCTCCGGCAAGTGAACGGAAAAAACGGTTTGCCAAATTTATTCCCCGTTCAAGTAAAACAAGAATTTCATTAACATGGATCGCGCCAAGTATTCCAACCGGTATCCCCCCAAGTATACCACAGAATCCGGTAAAAAACCCCGCAAGAAGGAAGGCAAAACTTACGGTAGAGGGAGCTCCGCCCACACTTTTGATTATCGCGATTTCCTTCCTCCGTTCCATAACCAGCATGACCAGCGCTGAGGAGATATTCACAGAAGCAACAAAGAGTATGAGAAACATGATAAAAATGAGGAGCGTTCTTGTTGTGGTGAACGCATGAAACTGCGAGCGGTTCATATCCTTCCATGTGTAGACCCGGAATCCATCCGGAAGCATTGCAAGAATTTCAATTCGGGATCGTTCTATACCCCCAAAAGGATTTTCCGTCCGAACATTTATAAAAGTATTCGATGATTCATCGGGAAGAATGTCATACCCGGTTTTAAGCGGTATAAACACCCATAATGCATCGAGTTCCTGATACCCTGAGG